>CALJHI010000082.1 GCA_938075575.1 uncultured SAR86 cluster bacterium
CATAAAAAACTTAACTCAGCTGTTTTCCCAGGATCTCAAGGTGGTCCGCTTATGCATGTGATTGCAGCTAAGGCAATCTGTTTTAAAGAGGCGCTAGACCCTGAATTTAAAAAATATATTAAGAATGTAGTTGATAATGCCAAAATTATGAGTAAAACCATCATGTCAAGGGGTGTTGATGTTGTTACAGGGGGTACTGAAAACCATATTATTTTGGTTGATTTAAGAAGCAAGGGTATTACAGGCAAAGACTTAGAAAACGCTCTTGGCAAGGTTGGCATTACTGTAAATAAAAATTCTGTTCCTAATGATCCCAAATCTCCTTTTGTAACTTCTGGCGTAAGGCTTGGAACTCCAGCAATAACAACTAGAGGCTTTAAGGAAAAAGAAGTTGAGTTAATAAGTAATTGGATATGTGACGTAATTCTTGATATGAATAATGAAGAGAAACTAGAAGAGATTAAAGTAAAAGTTAATAAGCTTTGTAGGAAATATCCAGTCTATAATCTATAAATGTATTGTCCTTTTTGCCAAGCTGAAGATACGAAAGTCATTGACTCTCGTTTGGTTGCAGATGGCTCGCAAACTAGAAGAAGGAGATCATGTGAGGTATGTCAATCAAGGTTTACTACATTTGAGACTGCAGACCTAGCATTACCAAAAGTTATAAAGAGCGATGGCAAAAGACAGCCGTTTGATGGGTCTAAACTTAAAAAAGGGATGTTAAGGGCGTTAGAAAAACGTCCTTTATCAACCGAAGAGATTGATGCATGTTTTAGTAAGATTTTATATAAAATTAGAACTTGTGGTGAGCGTGAAATTAAATCATTAAGAATTGGTGAAATAATGATGGAATCATTAAAAGATGTTGATAAAGTTGCTTATGTTCGATTTGCATCCGTTTACAGAGATTTTCAAGACATTAAAGATTTCTCTGCTGAGATTCATTCTCTGAATAAAGAAAAACCCAAAAAGAAATAGGCAATGCAAGATCTAGATTTCATGAATGAAGCTATAAAGCTTGCACTTAAGGGATCTGTTTATACACACCCAAACCCAAGAGTTGGATGTGTTATTACAAAAGATAATACTATTATTGGAAAAGGCTATCACAAATCTTTTGGCAGCAATCATGCGGAAGTAAATGCGGTCAAATATTGCTTAAATAAATTTGGTAAAAATAAGGGAGTGGATTTACTCAGAGGATCAACTGCATATATAACCTTAGAGCCCTGCTCTATTTTCTCTAAAACCCCTCCCTGTACAGATACAATTCTTAAGTATGAAATAAAAAATATTTTTTGTGCATCATTGGATCCAAATCCAGCTATAAACGGAAGAGGCGTTAGAGTTTTAAGGAAAGCAGGATTAAATGTAAAGGTTGGTCTTCTTAAAAAGGAAGCTGTTAAAATTAATGAGGAATTCTTTTTTAGGCATAACAAAGGAAGGCCTTTTGTTAGAATGAAGGTTGCTCAATCAATAGATGGAAAGATTGCCCTGGCGAATGGAGATAGTAAATGGATTTCTTCAAAAGAATCTAGAAGCGATGTTCAAAATTTGAGAGCTGAGGTGGATGCAATTTTAGTTGGCTCCGGAACTGTTTTGAAAGATAATCCAAGACTGAATGTAAGAAATAGCAATAAATACAAAGCAATAAATAAGCAACCTAAAAAAATTATATTAGGCAAAATTGACTATTCAACCTTATCTGGCTTGAAATTATTCAAAGAAGATTCTGAAAATATAATTTTTTCAAATGATGACTTTGTAAGTAATCATTCTAAAGTTATATTCAAAAAATTGAAGAAACAAAATTCTTTAAAACAGCTTTTAAAGGAATTAACAAAATACGAAATAAACTCTTTGCTGATAGAAGGAGGCTCCCAGGTATTCACTTCATTTATTGAAGAAAATATTGTCGATGAATTAATAGTCTATCTATCTCCAAAAATACTAGGCAATTCATCAAAAAATGCAACTGAAGTTATATCCCCAAAAACTTTAAATAATGCTAAGAATTTTAAAATCTTAAAATCTATGACGGTTGGAGATGATATTAAGATTATAATGCGTAGAAAATAATTACTAAAAATGAAATTCAATACTGTAGAAGAATTAATTAAGGACATCCGAGATGGAAAAATGGTTATTATCCTTGATGATGAATCTCGTGAAAATGAGGGCGATCTGGTTTGTGCTGCTGATCAAGTTACCCCTGAAATAATTAACTTTATGGCCTCAAGAGGCAAAGGTTTGATATGCCTTCCTATGAGTGAGAGCCTAATAAACAAATTCAATCTGCAAATGATGACAAATAATAATAAAGCTGCAAATAGAACAGCCTTCACTGTCTCAATTGAAGCTGCAGAAGGAATAACAACCGGAATCTCCGCTGCTGATAGAGCTCACACAATTAAGACTGCAATGGATAGAAACTCCAAGGCATCAGATATTGTTCAACCTGGACATATATTTCCCCTTAAGGCTATGGAGGGTGGTATTTTAAGTAGAGCAGGGCATACAGAAGCTGCCTGTGATTTAGCCAAACTTGCTGGTTTTCAATCTGCGGGCGTGATTTGTGAAATTATGAATGATGATGGAAGTATGGCTCGAAGAGATGACCTTATGAAATTCGCAAGTAAATATAATTTAAAAATTGGAACAATTGCTGACTTTATTCAATATAGGGCAGTAAAAGAAAAATCCGTTATAAAAGAATTTGAAAGACCTGTAAATATTGAAGGTAGAGAATTTATGTTAACAGCCTGGAAAGATAGTATTTTCAATAATTTACATCTAGCATTTGCAAAAGGAGATATCTCGTCAGACTCGGTCCCATTGGTAAGAGTGCATGCTCCAAATTTAATTCATGATTTAATTGGAATAAATGAGTTTGGGTCTAGACTTTCATTTCAAGCGGCACTTGAAAGAGTATCTAAAGAAGAATCGGGTATTGTGTTACTTATAGGGAATCAAGAAACTCCAGAACAACTTCTTGGCAACCTTAAAGGATCTGAAGAGAAATGGATTCCAGACACAAGAGTTTCAGGGGTGGGTTCTCAAATTTTACGAGAGCTAGGATTGAAAAAAATTAAGCTGCTTGCAGCCCCTCTAAAGTACCCCTCTCTTTCTGGCTTTGATCTTGAAGTGGTAGGCTTTGAAAAATGA
The DNA here is from genome assembly GCA_938075575.1 of uncultured SAR86 cluster bacterium. GTDB lineage: Bacteria > Pseudomonadota > Gammaproteobacteria > Magnimaribacterales > D2472 > CAJQGY01. The sequence goes on from CALJHI010000082.1 coordinate 3,169, forward strand.
AAAATGAAAATGGTTTCGAATTTTTAGAACTATCAAATCTAATCAAAGAAAAAAGAATTTATATCGTTGCTAGTAAATGGAATAATGCCATTGTTTCAGAAATGGTTAATGAATCCTTATCCTTTATGAATAATTTGGGAATAAAGAATGTAGAGGTTATAAGAGTTCCAGGTGCATGGGAAATACCATATGCATCTCTGAAAGCGATTGATAATGGAGCTAACGGCATTATTACATTTGGTGCAATTATTAAGGGTGAAACGCCACATTTTGAGATCATTTCAAATACATCTTCTCAGGCAATAATGAATCTTTCTTTAAATAGAGGCGTTCCCATTGCAAATGGTATTCTTGCAACCAATAACTTGGACCAAGCAATAGAAAGATCATCTGTACACAAATTAAATAAAGGCAGGGAAGTAACTCAGTCTTTGCTAGAAATGTTGGAAATTTAATTGAAAAATTTATCTAAGTTTAAAAAAATTATCAGAGCGCGTGAATATCTTGTTCAAGCAATCTTTCAATTTCTATTTAACAAGCAAAATGTCCAGGATATCCTCAAGCAATTTAAAAAAGAGCATGAGGGTAAAAATATTGATTTTGCATATTTTCATAGATCTCTCGTATCTATTGAAATTAATTCAGATGCTATACAGGCTTTAATAGAAGGTCTTGGCATAAAAGATTCTGATATGGAGTTAATTGACAAATCCATTTTATATTTTGCCTTGAATGAGTTTTTATCTGGAGATATTGATGGTCCCTTGATTATTGATGAGTCGCTAAGGCTATCAAAGAAGTTCTCTAATCCAGAGTCATATAAATTTATTAATACTTATTTAGATAAATATCTAAAATCCATGTAATCAGATTTTAGACATTAAGATTCTCTTGTTATGGTCTGATCTCTTGAGGGCCCGGTAGAAACAATAGTGATGTTACAACCAACAAAATTTTCTATGAAGTTAATATAAGATTTAGCATTATCTGTAAGATCATCGTATTCAGTCACTCCCTCTGTCTTATCATCCCAGCCATCAAATATCTTATATACTGGTTCATTATTCTTATAATCAACGCAGACAGATATATTTTTAAAGCCATCCAAAACATCTAATTTAGTTAGGCATAAGTCTGTGACAGAGTTAGTAAAGACAGCTTTTTTTAATGCAACCAAGTCTAGCCAACCACACCTTCTAGGCCTTCCTGTTGTTGCGCCAAACTCATGCCCTTTTTTAGCTAACATCTTTCCATCTTCATCAAACAACTCAGTCATGAAGGGACCCTCACCAACACGAGTTGTATAAGCTTTAGTTATCCCAATGACTTTATCTATGTATTTAGGGCCTATTCCCAAGCCAGTTGAAACTCCCCCTGCGGTTGTGCTTGATGATGTTACAAATGGATAAGTTCCCTGATCAATATCTAGTAGCGTTCCTTGAGCTCCTTCAAATAAAATAGACTTCTTTTCATTGACCCAATTAAATAAAAGGTCCTGAGTATCATTGCAATAGTCATCATATAAATGTTTGAAAGATAAAATTTCATCTATCACACTATCTACTGGTATAGGTTCCTCATCATACATTCTGTCTAGAACCTTGTTATGGTAATTAACTAGTTTTGATAATTTATCATTAAGAAGGTCTTCATTTTCAAAGTCCCCAAATCTAATTGCTCTTCTAGCAATTTTATCTTCATAGGCAGGCCCAATACCTCTTCCTGTGGTACCAATAGATTCTTTTTTATCTCTTACCTGATCTATTCTTATATGAGTTGGAAGAATTAAGCAGCAGCCTGAACTAATATGAAATCTATTATTGAAAGATATCCCAGTATCTTTTAATTTATTTATTTCTTTACTTAATGCTTCAAGGGATAAAACAACACCATTACCAATTACACAATTAATATTCGGATGAAGTATGCCAGATGGTATTAAGTGGAGTACTGTCTGCTCTCCATTAACTTTAATGGTGTGGCCAGCATTATGACCGCCTTGAAATCTACATACAGCATGAATGTCATTACTTAATGCGTCAACAATTTTCCCTTTACCTTCATCTCCCCATTGAAGACCAAGAATTAATGTGTTTTCTGACATCTTAACCCTGCTAAGGTTGGCTTTGCTTATTTAAGTATTTAAAAAATTCTGAATTTGAATCAATTAACATAACATCTGATTTGCTTTGAAAAGTTTCAGTATAAGCCTTGAGACTTCTTGTAAACTCGTAAAACTCAGGATCAACAGAGTAAGCTTCAGCATAAATTGCAGTAGCTTTGGCATCACCCTCACCTCTTAGTTGCTCAGATTGTTTATATGCTTCAGCCAAAATAACTACTTTATCTTTGTCAGCTATAGCTCTAATTTCTCTAGCTATTTCTTTTCCTTCGGATCTGAGTTCTTCAGCCAGCCTATTCCTTTCAGTTTTCATTCTTTCATAAACAGAGTTACTTAAGTTTGAGGGAAGATCAATCCTTTTAACCCTAAAGTCAATAATTTCAACTCCGAGGTCTACAACTGAATCATTTAGTTGATTTAGCATTGTAGTCATCAGCTCATCTCTTTCTCCAGAGACAACCTCTTTAACAGTTCTTCTACCAAACTGGTTCTTAAGAATAAATTCAGACCTTTGACCTAGAAGACTGTTTAAACTGTTGAAACTTCCATTGTTAGCTTTATAGAAAGTTAAAACATCTGCGATTCTATATTTGATAAATGAATCAACAAGCAAATACTTACTTTCAACTGTCAAAATTCTATCTGGGGCCTCATCCAAAGTTTGAATCCTTGCGTCATATTTTTTAACTTCTTGAACAATAGGAAGTTTAAATGAAAGACCAACATCTATATCAGTTCTGACAGCTTCACCAAACTGAAGCACTATAGCTTTTTCTTTTTCATCTACAATAAAGAAACTATTAAAACCAATCGCCACCAATAATGCAGCGAATACTAGTAAATATGAGCTCTTATTCATCATCTAGTCTCCTTAAATTAATTCTAGAATTTTCTTGTTTTTTGTTTTCTTCCATTATCTTGTCGAGAGGTAAATACAATAGATTGTTTCCACCCTCAACATCAACCATAATTTTAGTTGAGTTAGATAAAACTGATTGCAGTGCATCTAAATAAAGTCTATCTCTAGTGACTTCGGGCGCTTTTTTATATTCATTTAAAAGGTTAGAGAATCTTGCAACTTCACCCTCTGCATTTGCTACGACTTCAAGCTTGTAACCTTCAGCCTGCCTAATTCTTGCTTGTGCTTGACCTCGAGCTTCTGGAACTATTGTTAATGCATATCTTTGAGCTTCATTTTGAAGTCTTTCCTTGTCTTCCCTTGCAGCAACAACATCATCAAAAGAGTCTTTAACTGCTGAAGGTGGATCAGTTTTTTCAATATTAACTTGCTGAACTAGCAATCCTGTTTTATAAGAATCTAGATATTCTTGAAGTCTATTTTGAACATCGAAAGCTATATTTTCCCTTCCTACTGTTAATGTTTGATCAAGGGTATTATCTCCAACAACATGACGAAGAGCACTCTCAATAGCATTTCTCAAGCTTCCCTCCGGATCTTTAACATTTAAAACAAAATCTTTAAGGTTTGCTACTCTGTATTGAGCTGAAACAGTAACATCAACTATGTTTTCATCTTTAGTTAACATGCTATTTGTTTGAGAATACCGTCTTGTAAGAGATACATTTTCAATATATCTATCATCTATACCGGCAAGTCTAAAGTTTAGGCCTTCTGTTTGCTCTTCATAGAACTTGCCAAATCTCAATATTACAGCTCTTTCTGAAGCATCTAATTGATATATGCATTGAGATGCATAGACAATTAAGAAGGCAAAGAATGCATAAAAGAACATTCTAGATGATGAAAGTTTGTTACCTCCACCTGACGGGCCCGAGCCATTAGTAGAATTTGCTTTTTTTGCGCCTAAAATAGATGAAAACTTCTTTAATAGATCATCAAAGTCTGGAGCATCATTCTTGCCGCCCCATGGATCTTTATCTTTATTGTCCCAATTCATTTAAATACCTCTTAATGTATTGATATTATAAACCTTATCTATGGTCTTAATTAAAAATTTAAAGCTAATTACAAGAAATTCTTAACACTTCTTTCAATTTCTTCTTGAGAGTTTATGTTAAATAAATGAAGATTTTTCCATGATCTAATCCAAGTTACCTGTCTTTTAGCTAATTGCCGAGAAGCGAACAAGGCTCTATTAAAGAATTCTTTCTTATCATGGTGCAAATCTAAATAGTCAAATGCTTGTTTGTAGTTAACTGCTCTTAAAATAGGATGCCCCTCTTTTAATTCATATTTTTGTTTAATGTTTCTAACCTCATCAAGCAATCCATCATCAAGCATGACCTCTAATCTATTTTCTATTCTTGCATGGAGCAGTTCTCTATTTTCATCATTAATCCCTAATTGGAGAACTTCATATTTTTCTTGCAAGCCTGAACCCTTTTTATCATCTAAATGCTTTGACATCAGCTTGCCTGTTTTGTCTATAACCTCAAGTGCCCTAATAATTCTTTTTTCATCATTTGGTTCAATTTTCTTTGCATATAATTCGTCCCTAGTTTTCAAAAGATTATATAAATAGCCAGGTTCTTGCTTATTTTTAAACGATAATTCTTCTCTGTATGAATCGTCTCTCTCTGGAAGTTGGCTGATGCCATTTAATAAGGACTTAAAGTACATCATCGAACCGCCAACAAATAATGGAATTTTTTTTCTTGAATGCACTTCTTCAATAATTCTATGAGAATCTTTGCAGAACTCGGCAACTGAGTAGATTTGTTTTAAAGATCTAATATTAACTAGATGGTGTGGAAATTTCTTAAGAGTATTAGCTGATGGCTTTGCTGATCCAATATTGGTTTCTTTGTAAACCATAACTGAATCTGTGCTAATTAACTCTATATCAAATTTTTTAAGTAGATTTATAGCTATATCAGTTTTCCCAGATGCAGTTGGGCCAAGTAAAAAGATAACCTTCTTTTTAGTAATTTTTTTGATTATTAGAGTGCATCCTCATCGGTCTCACCGGTCCTAATTCTAACCACTTCTTCAATGGGTGAAATAAAGATTTTACCATCGCCAATTTTTCCCGATGCTGCTGATTCAATAATAGCGCTTTTTGCAGACTCTACCATGTCATCAGATACTGCAATCTCAAGTTTAATTTTTGGAAGAAAATCAATTGTATATTCAGCGCCACGATACAATTCTGTATGTCCTTTTTGTCGACCAAAACCTTTCACTTCTGTCATCGTCATACCTGAAATACCAATTTTTTCTAAGGATGATCTTACCTCTTCAACCTTAAAAGGTTTAATGATTGCTGTTACTAGTTTCACAATATTCCTCTAATTTTTTAAATAATTTAATATGCTATTTGCCTGCTGCTCTGATGATCCTTTATTTTTACTAATCACAGATAATGCATTGATTTTTCCATGCCACTCATGATCAGTCAATATTCTTTTTAAAGATAATTCAATCTCATGATCGTTTTGCGCTTGAATACACGCTTTATTAGATAAAAATACATCTAAAACATCTTCAAAGTTATACATATAGGGACCTACAACGAATGGACAGCCTGCAGCAGCAGGTTCAATTATGTTATGACCTCCAGTTGTGCCGAGCATGCTTCCCCCAATAAATGCTAGATCAGCTTTTTTATAAAGAGAATTTAGCAATCCTATGGCACCAATTACAATTACTTTTTCTGAATTAAATTCTATTCCATCTGATTTCTTAATAGAATAAGTGATATTTTTTTTTAAGAGCATGCCTCCAATATCTTCAGCTCTTTCTGGATGTCTGGGAACAATTATTAACCTAAGATCCTCAAATTTAGATAGAAGTTTTTGAAAAATATTTATTAACCTTTCATCCTCTCCTTTATGAGTGCTTGCGAAAATAAGTGTTTTACTATTGTTTAGATCACTATCAGAAACGATTTTATTTTCTGGTGAACTTATAGAATCAAATTTTACAGAAGGAGCAATAGTTAGTTTTTCTTGGCTGGCGCCTAATTCAATAAATCTTTTAGCTTGTGACTCACTTTGAACAAATATTGTTGAGAACTTTTTCAAAGTATCAGACATCAAGCTTTGAAACTTCGAATAGTTTCTGAATGATTTTTCAGACATTCTGCCATTACAAAGAATCACAGGAATTTTTTGTTTATAGGCCTTATTTATAATAGAAGGCCAGATTTCAGTTTCAAAAATAACTAATGCAGATGGTTTAAATGTCTGAAAAGCATTTAAAACAAATAGAGAAAAGTCCCATGGCGCATATAAAATATTTAATTTTTTATCATATAGCTTCTTAGCATGTCTCAATCCTGTTGGAGTAGATACAGTTAAGATAACTTCATGATGCTCGATGAGCTTGAGAATAATACTTTCTGAGGATATTACCTCGCCAAGACTTACTGCATGAAACCAGATAGGCTTTTTATTACCTATCTTAAAGTCATATATTCCAAGCCTATGTTGAAGATTTAATCTGTAATCTTTATCTTTGAGACTTTTAAAAAAAATTCTTGTTATTGCTACTGGGGTAGAAAGTAGGATTATAAAGTTATAAAAAAGAAGTCTCATTATTCCAATCATTGCTTACATTAATGTAATAATACATTTTAATATCATATGAAAAATATTTTTTTATCACTTATTATATTTTTTTGGAAAATACTTGTTTCTATTCCTAGGCGTTTTCACTCCAAATTAGGTCTTAGGATAAGCCGCTTAATGAATGTTTTTTTAAAGAAAAGAAATGTTATAAGTAAAAAAAATATTGATAGGTGTTTTGCTAATCTTTCAGATAAAGAAAGAAAAAATTTGATAAATCAAAATATTTCTAAATCGGGATCAGCAGTCTTCGATACTGGCATCGCTTGGTTTTGGAGTGATCACAGAGTAAATAAAGAAGTGAATTTCAATATAACTGGATTAAAAGAATTAAAAAAAGAACAGGATCATGGAAACGGCGTTCTTTTATTCTTTAAACATTCATTGCATCTTGAGCTTGATGCAAGACTGCTTGGAATGAATCTAGACATATACGGCGTTGAAAGAAATCATAATTCTAGATTCTTTGACAAGGTTCAAAAAGCAGGTAGGTTAAGAGGGGTTAAGGATTTATGTGATAAAAATAACCCGCTTAAATTTATCAAGTGGCTAAAATCTGGAAAAACTGTTCTGTATGCAACTGATCAAGATTACGGTCTAAATGGATCAGAGATAGTAGATTTTTTTAACCAGCCAGCGGCCACTATTTCTGCTCCATATAAAATTATTGAAAGAACAAATTGTCAAACATATTTCTTGAATAGCTATATTGATAAAAATGAGCATAAGATTGATATTGTGAAAATTGATTTAGATATGAGCTCATCAAAAGAAATGTCTCAAAATCTTAATAAAATTATGGAAAAATTTATTAGAATTAAGCCTGCAGAATATTTATGGCAACACAGGCGATTCAAGTCAACTTTAGGTAAAAAGGATTTTTATAAATGATTATTGAAGGTATTGATAAGATAAAAGGTTTTATGCCTGAGCATGAAGGTAAAGCTCTATTTCGCTGGGCAGAAAAATTTTCTCAAATAGGTCCTATTATAGAAATTGGAACATACTGCGGAAAATCGACTATATATTTAGCTCATGCAGCTAAAAATAATAATCAGATTGTTTACACCATAGATCATCATTCTGGATCTGAAGAGCATCAAGAAAAGGAGGAATATTTTGATGCAGAAGTTTATGATCTTAAAGAAAGAAAAGTGAATACATTCCCCTTATTCCTTAAAAATATTAAAAGCTACGATCTGGAAAATATTGTTCCCTTGGTAGCAAAATCAACCGTAGCGGCAAAATCTTGGGATACCTCTGCTGGATTAGTTTTCATTGATGGAGGGCATTCGATGCAGTCTGCGCTAGATGATTATAGTTCTTGGTCTAAGCATGTAGAAAAAAAGGGTGCTCTTGTTATTCATGATATTTATGAAGATCCAAATAAAGGCGGCCAAGCGCCATATATGATATACAAAAAAGCATTGAAAAATGGGTTTGTTGAATTTGATAGAGAAGATACTATCGTCTGTTTAATAAAAGTCTGATTGATTAACTAAAAATAAAGTTGATGCATCTGTAAAATTAAATAAGGCATCGGCAGCAAGGATTAATGCAGCCGCAGTCCATGTAGGCTTCTCATCAGGCCAAAATATATTCTCTTTGTACTGCCATCCCATGTACGGGATATTATTTTTATCTGATATTTGAATGGATTCTATTAAAATTTTCTTTGCTAGCTCTTTTTCTTTAGCAATTAAAAGAGCAATAACAAACTCATTTGTTTCTGCAACAGTAATCCAGGGCTCTTCTTTGACACACTTGATGCCTAGGGTATCTATATAAAAATCTTTAAGGGTCTTATTAACTGCTTCTTTAATCTCACTGTCATCTAGGCATCCTGAAAGAATTGGATAATAGGAGTCCATAGAAAAATTTGATCTATCCTTTTGCAAATCAAAAAGTTCCCTTGGGTTTCTTAATGCATTTGAAAGAGATATATATGAGTCATGCCAATTAGTTTCATTTACTTGAATATCTAAAATTTTCACTATTGCTAAGGCGCACTCTAATCCTTTTAATATAGAGCTTGATCCTGTGATGAGATAGTCTTTCTCAATAAAATTATGCTCATCCACCGACCAAGGTATAGTGCCCTCTTTAGTTTGATTTGAAATGGAAAAATTAATAGCACTTTTAACTGATGGCCACATTTCTAAAAGGAATTCTTTATCTAAAAAAATTTTATAGTGATGTAGTATGCCGACTGAAATATATGAAGAGAAATGGGTAGGTTTATTTTTTTCAACTGGTTCTCCTTCACTAGAGTATTTTGAATACCAGCTTCCATCAGAATTTTGATTATCTTTTAGCCACCTAAAGGCTTTTTTAGACTCGATACCACTTCTTAAAAAATTTAAAGCTGTTATAGATTCAATAAAATCCCATGGATCAAAGGATCCATCTTTATTTGATGGAATTACACCATTGTCTAGCTGCTCATTCATCACATAAGAAGCAATTGACTCATAAAACTCTTTGCTCTCAAAATTTGAAAAATTGTCTTCTTTTTTTTGGGGCTTAAATATCATTAATCTTTCTCAAAGTATAAGGATAGGCTTTTCCCAAGAAATGGATTAAAGACCTTGTCAATCAAATCTATATACAGAGGTTTTTCTAAAATGTGCTTTTCTAAAAAAAACTTATAAATACCAATAAACCAATTTGTCTCTTGTGTATCCCAAAAAATACATCTTAACCACCAATAGGCACTATGAATAGAGTGGAATCTTTCTGATCTTTTAAATGTAAATCCTATATTTTTGATATCTTTAATAATTTGTTTTTTCTTAAAAATTCTTACATGTCCGCCTGGCATATTTTGATAATCTTTTGATAATAGCCAACAAATTTTTTCTGGTAAGAATGATGGGACACTGGCAAGAAATTTGCCTCCAGGCTTTAAAACCCTTTTGATCTCGTCTAAAGCTGCATGATAATCATCTAGATGCTCCAATACCTCAGAACATACAACTAAATCTAGAGAATTTGAAGGTATGGGCAGGTTGTATGCTGATCCTTTTATAAAAACAGCACCCTCATCTGAGATAGTTTTGAAAAACTCATATCCCTCTTGTGATTTTTTTAGAGAAGCCTCGTCCATATCAAGTCCAATACAAAAAGTATTTTTAAAATTTTGCATTGTGCCAAAAACATGCCTGCCCTCCCCACAGCCTATATCTAACATTAATCCTTTATTTTGTGGGAGATCAATATGTTTAAAATTAAATGTCAGCATTTTTAAAATCTCTAATGTTTATAAGAATAGTATCTTCATACTGTTTAGATATTTCATCCCAATGAAATTTCTCAATCACATGGTCTCGCCCTTTCTCTGCAATATTTATGTTAGTTTGATAATCGCTAAGAATGCTCTTAATAGTATTTGCCAATAATTCACTATTTTTTGGGGCAATTAAATGGGCATAATCCCCAACTAATTCTGGAATTGAAGAGGTGTTTGTTGCTATCAAAGGTATGGAGCAACTCATTGCCTCTATCACTGGGTAACCAAAGCCCTCATAAAGGGAGCTGACTATAGCTATTGAGCTTTTTGCATATTCTATTGCTATTTCCTCTTGTGTTAAGTTGGTCTTAAACTCGATATTTTTTTCAATTCCTAAATTTTTAATAAGCCTTGATGTATGTCCATCTTTTTTGAGTTTTCCAATAATTAATAGATTTATATCTAGATCTTCTTTTAACCTAGCTAATGCTTTTAATGTGTAATCTAAACCTTTCAAGGGGACATCAGCACTAGCAGTTGTTATTAATCTACAAGCCTCTCTTTTTATATCTTTACGGGGCTTAAAGATATTAGTATCTAAACCATTATTAATCACTTCTATATTTTCTTTTAAGCACTTAAAGTCATTGATGATATCTTTCTTTGAATTGTTTGAAGGAGTAATTATAGAATTGATTTTTGGGGCAACTTTCTTTTGCATATTCAAAAATGAATACCATCTTTTTCTAGATAGTTTGTATAAAAACTTTTGATTTGTTTCGAGATCATGTTTTAAATCCATTGTTATTGGGTGATGAATAACTTCTATAAATGGGAATCGCTTTTGCACTTCTAGCATTCCATAGCTGAGGGATTGGTTGTCGATAATTACATCATATTTATCTTCTTTTTTAAGAAAATTATTAACTCTGTTTCCAAAAGTATGCATTTCAGGGAAGCCCCCAAATAAAGTAGATGTGAATTCATAAATATTTAATATTGATTTTGGATTTTGGATGAATTTTTTTAATCTGTCTCTGAAACTAAAACTTTCAAAAAGATTCATTCCTGGAAGCTTAATTAGATTAATATCTTCATGGAGATGAGGGTATGGCTCTCCTGAAATGACATCTACAGAGTGTCCAAGAGAAGAGAGTGCATGTGAAATATCTTTTACATAGATTCCCTGACCTCCTCCAAATGGAGCAGATCTGTAGCTAAGAATAGCTATTTTTAACTTAGTCACTTTTTAGAGGTTTAGCGTATGACAGCCATGATCTGTATTTCTCAGAATTCCCTGAAATCACATCTTCATATATAGACTGAAGCCTATGAGTTATTTCCCCTCTTCTTCCAGAACCTATTGGTGAATTATCTATTTTTGTTATAGGAGTTATTTCAACTGCTGTTCCTGTAAAGAATGCCTCATCAGCATTAACTAAATCTTGATAGGTTAGATCTTTTTCAATTACATTAAAGCCCTCGTCTTTTGCAATCGTTATAACAGACTGCCTTGTAATTCCATTGAGGCAATGATTTGTAGTGGGTGTATAAATATTATTTGAATCAACAATGAAGATGTTTTCGCCGCTCCCTTCTGATATAAAACCATCTTTATCCATTAAAAGGGCTTCATCTGCTCCTGCTTTAATAGCTTCGTGAAGAGCCATGGTAGAGTTAATATAAGTTCCAATTATTTTGTTTCCAGAATGAAGTGGATTTGAATATTGTTCATAGGAAGACTTGATAATTGATATGCCTCTTTCTTTAGCTTCTGGATCCATATAAGACGGCCATTCCCATGCCGCAACAGCAACATTAACAGACAAATCAAACGCTCTTATTCCTAAAGATTCAGCTCCGAGATAAACTATTGGTCTTATGTATCCTTCGTCGAGGTTATTTTCTATAAATATATTTTTTTGAGCTTCATTTAACTCTTCCTTAGAATATGGAATTTCTATATCAATTTTTCCAGCAGTATTAAAAAGCCTATCTGTATGATCTTGTAATCTAAAAATTGCTGGCCCATGTTCAGTTTTGTATGCTCGAACTCCTTCAAATGCACCTGTGCCATAATTTAAAGTATGTGACATTAAATGAACTGTAGATTCATTCCATTTTTGGAATTTTCCATTTTTCCAAATAAATTTTGAATCTGTGTTATTAAACATATGTATCCAGTTATAATTAGCAGTTCATTATGACAAACAACATCATATAACTAAAGAGAAAATGCAAGTTAACAAATCAATATTTAGAGAAAATGACATAAGGGGTATTTATCCTGAACAATTAAATGAAAATACCATATCTATCATCGGCAAAGCGATTGCTCAAAAATGCAGAAGTCAAGGCATCTGCTCTATCTCAGTTGGTAGAGATGGGCGATTGTCAGGTGAGAGTCTTTTAAACAGCTTTTGTAACAGTCTTGTTTCTGCAGGGCTGGATGTCACAAATGTTGGTTTGGTTACAAGCCCCATGCTCTATTTTGAAGCAAAAAAAAATACTTCTAAGAGTGGCATTGTTATTACCGGCAGCCATAACCCAAAAAATCATAATGGTTTAAAAATGGTAATTAATGATAAGCCTATGTCCGGCCTAGAGGTGTTAAAAATTATTGAAGATCTTGATGATGATAGTTATGAAAAAGGAACTCTAAAACATAAAGATATCAAAGAAGATTATCTTAATGAGGTTGAAGCATCAATAAGTATACAGGGGTCTAAAAGATATAAAGTTGTGATAGATTCAGGAAATGGAGTTGCCGGCCATGTGGCTCCTGACTTATTTAAAAGGATTGGGTGTGAAGTTATTGAGTTGTTCAGTGATGTTGATGGAAACTTTCCAAATCATCACCCGGACCCTAGCAAGCTAGAGAATGTTCAAGACCTTATAAAAAGTGTAAAAGAAAATAATGCAGATCTTGGGCTTGCTTTTGATGGGGATGGTGACAGGGTTGGCTTGATTACCAATTTAGGTGAAAATGTATTTCCTGATAAATATATGATGATGCTGTCTGAAAGTATTTTATCTGATTCAAATGGATCAATAGTTTATGATGTTAAATGCTCCAATCATCTTGAAAAGATTATAAGGAATAGTTCAGGGATTCCAATTATGGCGCCTACAGGCCATTTTCACATAAAAAAAACCATAAAAGAAAATAACTCACTTCTTGGAGGTGAAATGAGTGGGCATATATTTTTTAATGATAAGTGGTATGGCTTTGATGATGGCCCTTATTCTGGAGCAAGGATAATCGAGGCATTGTCTAAAAATACTAATTACGAAACAATCTCTGAGATTATTAGTTCATACCCTCAGTCTTTTTCTACGCCAGAGCTTAATATTGATGTAACTGATGAAAATAAATTTAATATTGTAGAAAGTTTTATATCTGAGAATAATCTTGATGGAGAAAAAATAACATTAGATGGATTGCGAGTAAACTTTGAGAACGGATGGGGTTTATTAAGAGCATCACAGACATCTCCTAAATTGGTTCTTCGATTTGAAGGAGACACAATTAAGGATATGGAGAAAATACAAGCTGATTTTATTGCAGAGCTTTCTCGCATTTCGCCTGATATTGATATAAATTTAACTTAGTATGGATAAAAATCGCAAAAATACTATTTTGCAATCACTTGCAGGCCTGCTTGAAGAGGCATCTTCAACAAAGATAACTACTGCGGTGCTTGCAAAAAAATCAGGGATAACAGAGGCTGCTCTATATAGACACTTCCCAAGCAAAAGATCTATCTATGCTGAATTATTTTCATTTTGTGATGACGCAATATTTGCGAAATGTGCTGAACTTAAAAAGTCAGAACTTAGTTCAAAAGAAAAAGTGAAAAATATATTTATCTTTTTTATGTTATTTGTAGAGAAGAATAAAGGTTTTGCTAGACTCCTTTCTAGAGAAGCACTATCTCCGGCAGAAAAAAATGTTTCAGATTCTGTAAATCAATTTTATGAAAGACTAGAGCTTACACTTAAGCAAATCTTAGCAGATGGATCTGATGCGCTAGTTTCTCAACCAGGTATATCAGCGCAACTAATTACAACATTTCTTGAAGGTAATGTTTCTAGATATATTAGATCAAAATTTAAAGACTCGCCTAGCAACTATATTGATAATGCCTGGGAGTTATTATCAATAAATATTTTTAAGAGCTAGTTTTTAATATTTTCATCTAAAAATAATTCAAAATAACTATTCTTAGAAGTCTCTGTACTGTCAATTTTTCCAGTCTTTTTACTTACCTTTGCATAAGTCATTCCGCTAGGTATTGTAACTGGTTTTATTTCAAGATCTTTTAAAGCCACAGACATAAAGTCAAGCCATATAGGCATTGATATTGTTGATCCATACTCATTCTCACCAAGCGATGAAAAGTCATCCGAACCAACCCATACAGTAGTAACCAAATCATCATGAAAGCCAGAGAACCAGGTGCTGACTGCATCATTAGTTGTGCCAGTTTTGCCGCCAATATCATCTCTATTGAGAAATGCAGACTTTCTTCCAGCCGTTCCATTCTTCATGAAATCTTTCAATGTATCTTTTATCAAATATGCAACTCTTTCATCTATAACCTTTTCCGAATTATTAATAGGGTCTAAAAGGTAATAAGGTTTCTTAATGTTCATCTCTAAGGTATTTAACCAAGGAAAAGCTATAAGATTATCTTGCTTTGATGGGATTTTAGTTTGAGATGAAAAAATTATATTTCCATATCGATCTTCCACTCTATCAACATAATAAAGGTCGCTAATATTGCCTCCGCTTGCTATAACGCCAAAAGCTCTTACCATTTCAGCAGGAGAAAAATTACCTGATCCAAGGGCCAATGAGAGATCGTTTGGCAATCTATTCTTATCAAATCCAAATTTTTCAATGACTTTATAAGATTTTTGTATGCCCACTTCTCTTAAAAGTTTAATTGATACGATATTAATAGATCTAATAAGCGCGCTTCTTAAAGAGGTTAGTCCGTAAAATTTACCTGTATAGTTTTGAGGCCTCCATATACTTTCAAGATTTTTATCTTCAAAGGCAATGGGAGCATCATTAATTAATGATGATAAGTTATATTCATTAGCAAGAGCTGCTGAATAAATGAATGGTTTGAAGCTAGAACCTGATTGAGGAAAAGATAGTCTTACTCTATCAAAATTACTCTTGTTAAAATTTGATCCGCCTATATAAGCTTTAATTGCACCTGTATTTGGGTTGGAAGATATTACAGCTGACTCAGCGAGTGGAATTTGATCTAAAAAAAGCAAATCGTCAATTTTTTTTAAATATATGAAATCTCCTGTTGATAAAAAATCATTAAAACCAGATGGAATTTGAGATTTTTTATTAATATCGATAAATTTTCTAGCCCATGTGTAGCTCGAAGACCAGTTGATAGAATCAATTTCAAAATTTTCATTAATGAAATTAATTTTCTTATCAAAGACTCCTACAACCAATCCTTTTACATGAGATTGATAATATGGGTAAGAGGAAAATATCTCGCTAAGTATGCTGCCTATAGCATCCTTATCTTGATTAAATATATATTGATTTTGGATGCTCTCATTAAGGAAATCTACGTTACCAGAGGAGAGTAATTCAAGCTGATAGTCATCGAAAATATCAAGATAGTTATCAGCTTCTCTCCATCCATGTCTTTTGTCGTAATCAAATAGATGTTTATTAACGCTGTTAGAGGCAGCTAATTGATATTCTGAATTTATGGTAGTGAAAACTTTCCATCCTTCTTTATATGCTTTTAATCCATATCTTTTTATGATCTCTTGTCTAGCAAGTTCAGCTAAATATCTTGCATCAACTTCATACAGGTCAATGTTTTTTACTACTTCCATTCCTGTATTTATTGCCTCTTCATGCTGCTGCTGAGAGATCATATTTAGCATGAGCATCCTTGATAAGATCCAGTTTCTTCTTTGAGTTGTGCGAGCAGGTGCTTTGATTGGATTTATTATTGATGGTAGTTGAGCTAGTGCAGCTATAGTTGCAGACTCTGCAAGCGACAGTTGATCAACAGATTTATTAAAATATGTATTTGATGCCGCTTCAATTCCATATGAACGATTTCCTAAGAAAATTCTATTAACATAGAGCTCAAATATGTCTTCTTTGGAAGCAATGCTTTCAAGCTCAAGAGCAAGATATATCTCTTTAACTTTTCTTGTAAGCTTTTGATCTCTTGTTAAGAGGTAGCCTCTAACAACTTGCATAGAAATAGTGCCGCCACCACTTACAATTTCTCCAGCTTGTATATATTGAATTAGTGCTCTTAATAGGCCTGTATAACTGATTCCTTGGTGTCGAAAAAATCCATCATCTTCAGCAGCTAAAAATGCATTTCTTAAATTAATTGGTATTTCGTTAAAAGATACCGGCCTTCTTTTTATCTCTCCATACTCGCCAATTAAAACCTCATCTTGAGTATATATCTTTAGGGGCATCTGAAGTTGAGATTCATTGACAAGCGATATTTCTGGTAGATTTGGTTTAAGATTTAAATAGACGCCAACTACAGCCAGAATAGATAAAAAACATATCAGCAGAGAAGAGTAAAAAGTTATCTTTATAATCTTTAACATCAATTAGTCAAATTTGTTCAATATGTAGCATACAACTTTTCTAGTACTAAAAAATCTATTTTATATAGTTAGGTGTTAAAATTGAGAATATTTTAACAAAATTTAATAATGAATATTTTTATTGTTGGCCCTATGGGTTCTGGTAAATCAACAGTTGGCAAGATCATATCTAGCGAGCTATTTTTAACATTTTATGATACTGATGCTGAGATTGAATCAAGAACTGGTGCTTCTATAGATTGGATTTTTGATCTTGAGGGTGAAGAGGGTTTTAGAAAAAGAGAAAGTAATATTCTCGAAGAGTTGGCCGAACTTAATTCAATCGTCCTTTCAACAGGTGGAGGAATAATACTTTCCGATAAAAATAGGGATATATTATCTTCAAGGGGAACGGTTTTTTATCTAGCAACTCCAATAAACGTTCAGCTTGAGAGAACATCTAAAGATAAAGATAGGCCATTGTTGAAAGAAGGAGACCCGGGTCAGATCCTTCAAAAACTCCACGAACAAAGAGTTTCTTTATATGAAGAAGTTGCTGACTATGTTGTAAATACTGAAAATTTAAGTAGTCAGGAAGTTGCTGCAGAGATCATTAAATTAGTTAAAAACTATGGCTAATATTATAAAAGCAGGAAAAGGTTCTACAAGTTATCCGGTGATCATTGCTAAAAATGCAATTACTAAATCTAATTTAAGGCCTCATATTAATTTATCAAAGAATATATTAATAATAACTGATTCAGGAATACCAAAAACATACGTCAATAATATTATTGACAAATTGGGGGCTAAGAAAAAAATTTATGTCCATGTTATTCCTGAAGGTGAGACCTCTAAGTCAATTAAAGAATATGTAAAAATCTTAGATAAGCTTGCAGAATTAAAATTTGATAGATCTGATCAAATGATTGCTCTTGGTGGGGGTGTGGTTGGAGATATAACTGGCTTTGCTGCCTCTTCATACCTGAGAGGAATAAGCTTTATCCAGATACCTACAACACTTTTGGCTCAAGTAGATTCTTCTGTTGGAGGAAAAACTGCAATAAATATAAAACAGGGTAAAAACCTGGTAGGCGCATTTTATAATCCCGAACTTGTTTTAATAAGCACGTCTTTTCTGGATACATTGTCAGATAAACAGTTTAAATCTGGTTTAGGTGAAGTCTTTAAATACAGCTTGCTTGGAAATAAAAAGATAAAAAAAATTCTTGAATCTTCGTCAGATAAAATACTTAATAAAGATCCTATTGTCTTAGGTGAGATTATTAAAGAATCAATAAAAACTAAGGCTGCCATAGTTACTAAAGATGAAAAAGAGAATGGATTAAGGGCTATTTTGAATCTGGGTCATACTTTTGGTCATGCAATCGAAGGTTGTATGAATTTTAAAGGTGTTACTCATGGTCAGGCTGTTGTATATGGAATACAGATAGTTGCCAGAATATCATTCTTGGAAGGGCTCATTAAGAAAGAGGATTATCAAAAAATAGATAGGACACTCTCTCTATTAAAACTAAGAACAGATTTTAGTCAATTTAAATATAGTGATCTAAAGAAATTTATTTACAACGATAAAAAAATCTCTGGTGGAAAACTAAACTTAATACTTCTTGATAGAAATTTAGAAGGATATAAAACAAATAAGTTTAATAAATTAAATCTATCAAAAGCTTTTCGACTAGCTTAGGCTGCATTAGATCTTGTAGCTTTTAGTAGATCTTGAATATTTAAAGCTGCAGGAGAAACCAACCAAAAATGTGGTTCAAACTTGTCAAAGTCTTCATATAATTGCTTTGACTTAGGGCTATTAGTATATCTATAGTGTCTTTCGATAATTTCCTTTAAATGTTTTCTATGCGGCTGCATGTCTTCTGTTGTAATTCTTTCTATATTAACCATGCCTCTGTTACATTTATCAAAGAAGGACCTGTCTTCATCTAATACATATGCAAATCCTCCTGTCATGCCTGCTCCAAAATTAGCACCCACAGGTCCTAAAACTGTTATATGGCCTCCTGTCATATACTCACAACAATGATCACCCGCACCTTCAATCACTGCTTTAGCTCCAGAATTTCTTACACCAAATCTTTCACCAGCCGAACCACCGACATAAAGCTCTCCCCCTGTTGCACCATATAAACAAGTATTGCCTACCAATACCGTTTTACTATCACTCAAAGCATAATTATTTTCATTTTTTATAATAATCTTCCCGCCATTCATACCCTTTCCAACATAGTCATTAGCATCCCCATCAACGCTAAGATTTATGCCATTAGCATTCCAACAACCAAAACTCTGTCCAGCTGATCCAGTGAAATTAATATCAATTGGATTGGATAATCCTTCTTCTCCATACTTTGAAGCTACATAAACTGAAACTCTTGCTCCAACAGACC
>CALJHI010000083.1 GCA_938075575.1 uncultured SAR86 cluster bacterium
TAACCATGTCCTCAGATAAATTTAGAATGTAATCCTGATCTATGAAAGATGCTTCTATATCTATTTGAGTAAACTCTGGTTGTCTGTCAGCCCTGAGATCTTCATCTCTAAAACATCTTGCAACTTGATAATATTTATCCAGACCTCCCATCATTAACATTTGTTTAAAAAGTTGAGGGGATTGCGGTAATGCAAAGAAGTTACCAGGCTGGACTCTGCTCGGCAAAATATAGTCCCTTGCTCCTTCTGGGGTTGCTCTTGTAAGAATTGGAGTCTCAATCTCGTTAAAATCCTTATCGTCTAGATAATTCCTGATCGAAGATGATATCTTAGATCTTGTAACTATTCTTTGAGTCATCTCTGGCCTTCTTAAATCAAGTACTCTATTTTTAAGGCGGACATCTTCGTTCACTTCTTGGTACTCATTCAATGGAAATACTGGCGTTTTAGCTTTGCTTAAAATATTGAGAGATTGTGCTTCGAGCTCTATTTCACCTGTAGTCATGTTGGAGTTTGCCGTTCCATCCAGTCTTCTTTTAACAATACCGGTTACAGATACCACAAATTCATTTCTTAGAGTTTCGGCAGATGCAAAAGATTCTTTAATATCAGGATTAAAGACAACTTGACAGATACCTTTTATATCTCTTAAATCTAAAAAAATAACTCCTCCATGATCCCTTCTTTTGTGAACCCATCCGCAAATTGTTATTTTTTCTTCTAAATTTTTTGTGGTTATTTCACCACAATAATGTGTTCTCATTATTATTCCTCTTTAATTAAGTAATCTTATCTTGTTTATGAGTATTCTTGGAGTCAGAAGAGCTATTTACTGAAGATTTTTTTGACACATCTTCTGAAATATTTTTCTTTTTTCCTGTTTTAAAATCAGTTTCATACCAACCTGACCCTTTTAATCTAAACGAAGGTGCTGAAACTAATTTGCTTAATGTATTGTAATTGCAATTAGGACAAGCCTGTAAAGGCTCATCGCTAATCTTTTGTATTGCTTCCATTTGATGTCCACAATTTGAACATTTATATTCATAAATCGGCATATGTCTTCAAAAAAAAGATAGAATTATAAACTATAAGGATTTATTCATATAATTTAAAAATGTTATTTTCAAAATTGCTCTTACCAACCTTAAAAGAAGCTCCTCAAGAAGCTGAAATAATTAGTCATAAGTTAATGCTTAGAGCCGGTATGATAAGAAAAGTAGCTTCAGGGATCTATACCTGGCTTCCGTTGGGCTTAAGAGTGCTTAGAAAAGTAGAGAATATTGTTAGGAATGAGATGAATAACTCTGGAGCGCAAGAAGTCTTAATGCCCATGGTTCAACCCAAAGAACTTTGGAATGAAACAAATAGATGGGAAAAAATGGGAAAAGAACTTTTAAGAATACAAGATAGACATGAAAGAGACTTCTGCTTAGGTCCAACACATGAAGAAGTTATAACAGATCTAATAAGAAACACTTTAAAAAGTTATAAAGAATTACCAATAAATACTTATCAAATTCAAACCAAGTTTAGAGATGAGATCAGGCCAAGATATGGTGTTATGAGAAGTAGAGAGTTTCTCATGAAAGATGCATATAGCTTTGGCGTTGATCAAGAATCTCTTGATAAAAGTTATATAGATATGAGAAATGCTTACAAAGAAATTCTTAATAACATTGGCTTGGATTTTAAAATTGTTAAGGCTGATTCTGGTGCTATTGGCGGAGATGCATCAGAAGAATTTCATATTCTTGCTGAAAATGGAGAGGACACTATCGCTGTAAGCAGTAAATCTGAGTTTGCAATTAATACTGAGCTGCTTTTAAAAAATGATGAAAATATATCATCTTTAGAAGGAAAAGAATCTCCTGATGGAAAAGGTACAATACAAATTAAAAAAGGAATTGAAGTAGGCCACATATTTAAGCTTGGTAAAGTTTATTCAGAGAGCATGGGCGCAAATGTTCAAACCCATGAAGGAAGATCATCTACACTTCATATGGGATGTTATGGCATTGGTGTATCTAGAATTGTTGCTGCATCAATTGAACAAAACAATGATGAAAAAGGAATTATATGGCCTTCTGCCATTGCTCCATTTGAAGTGAATATTATTGCAATAGGATATGAAAAAAATGATTTGATTGAGCGAGCTGCAAATGATTTGTATAAAGAGTTATCCGAACAAGGTTATGACGTACTATTGGATGATAGAAAAGCAGGCTTTGGAGCAAAAATGAAAGATTCTGAGTTAATTGGCATTCCTATGAATATTATAATTGGAAATAAATACCTTGAAGATGGCTCAGTAGAGATGAGAACTAGAGATGGTCAAGAATCATTAATTAATATTGATGATCTAGAAGTAGTATTTAACTACTTCAAAAAAGATTAATAGTCATTTACATCATCAGTCGAATTTGACTTGAAATACTTTTGTATGACAAAAGAAATTCCAATGGCTGATAGGCCCCATAAAACAAGTGAAAAAGCCCAACTTGATATTATTGTAAAAGGTAATAGGGTTTGTAATTTATAGATTAAACCTATTAGAACTGCTCCCAATCCAGCTGGTAGAAAAAATACAAAAGATCCTATAAATATAATTTCAATAATAATTAATAGGGTCCCTAGAATAAGCCAATTATTTGGATTTTCAATTAACTCTATCATTCCTTGTTACCTTTTGAGTTAATTGATCCTAATAATAACTCTACACTTCCAAGTGCTTTAGTTATATCAGATGGAATGACCAGTGTTTTTGTTTGGTCTGATGCAGCCAACTTAGCCAATCCATCAACCTGACGCTTCATTATTTCAAAGTCTACAGCCGGTTGACCATCTTCTTTAATTGCTCTTCCAACTAATTTTGTTTGCTCTGCGTCTGCTTCAGCTTTTACTTTAACTGCATAAGCATCAGCATCAGCTGTAAGTCTTACAGCCTCTGCATCTTTTTGTGCTTGATATAATTGGGCATCAGCATTTAGCTCAACACTTCTTCTCTCTCCCTCAGCTTTAGCTATAGTCGCTCGTCTTTCTCTTTCTGCATTTAATTGCTGTCTCTGTGAATCTTTTGTTTGCTCATCAACCAATACATCAAGTATTTCAGTCCTTGTAACTTCAACACCCCATATTTCAGCAGCCTTGCTCAGTCTTTCTTTAATTTCTAAATTCATTGATTCTCTAGATGATTGAAGATCATCTAGTTCTAATTTACCTGCTGCAGATCTAATCACAGAAATAGCGGTATTCTCAATAGCTGAATCTATATTCTTTATTCTATAAACAGATTTTGAGGCATCTAAAACTCTGAAAAAGACAGTAGATACTAGACCCACTTCAACGTTATCTTTTGTTATGACAGAGATTTGAAATTTAGGTAACTGTCTTTCTAGAATATCAATCTTATGAGCTACTCTATCTAAAAATGGAATGATTATTGATAAACCAGATTCTAAAGTCTTTGTATACTTACCAAATCTTTCAATTACATAGACCTTTGATTGAGGCACGACCTTTATTGATAAAAATAAAAATATGATTGAAAGAAAGAAAACAAAGGTTAGAAAAACCTGAAAACCTGAAAACATAAATACTCCTTAAATTATATTTATTTTTACAATATATCAGAACCTATCAATAAAGAGAAAATTATAGTTAAGGATATTTATATATAGAATTTATACCTTTTTTATAATAGTGGCATTTGCCGTACCACCGCCTTCACAGATAGCTTGAAGAGCATACTTTCCATTTCTTCTCTCTAATTCGTGCAATAAAGTAGTCATAAGCTTTGTACCGGTTGAACCAAGAGGATGGCCTAATGCTATGGCACCACCGTTTACATTTAATTTAGAATGATCAGCTTTTAATTCATGAGCCCACGCGAGAGGAACTGGAGCAAATGCTTCATTTACTTCATAAAGATCGATATCATCAATAGATAAATTTACGTTTTTTAGTGCTAGTTTAGAAGCTGGTATTGGCCCTGTTAACATAAAAATAGGATCATCACCAATAACAGATAAAGAAATTATTTCTGCCCTAGGATCACATTTTATTTTACTCAAGCCATTTTCATTGCAAACCATAATAGCTGAAGCACCATCAGTAATTTGACTGGCATTTCCTGCAGTTATAACACCACCATCTGTAACGCTTTTAAGAGAAGATAGTGCTTCTATTGATGAATCATATCTAATGCCCTCATCCATAGTAATCATAGATTTTTTTAATGATTCGCACTTAGATTCTATAGGAACAATTTCTTTTTCAAAATATCCAAGCTTGGTAGCCTCTGCTCCCTTTTGATGGCTTTTTAAGGCAAATAAATCTAAATCTTCTCTGGATAAATTCCATTTATTAGCTACAAGCTCGGCTCCGGTAAATTGTGAAAAGAAAGTACCAGGATATCTTTTTTCAATTCCAACTGCATTAAATGGGAAACCGTGACCTGCATCATAACCATCTTTAACACTTGCTCCAATTGGAACCATAGACATAACTTCTACACCTCCTGCGATTACAACATCCTGCGTTCCAGACATAACAGCCTGTGCAGCAAAGTGAAGGGCCTGCTGTGAAGACCCGCACTGTCGATCAACTGAGGTTCCTGGAACTGATTCAGGAAGGCTTGATGCTAAGATTGCATTTCTTGCTACGTTCCCAGACTGTGCTCCAACTTGATCGACGCATCCAAAAATAACATCATCAATATCTTTTGGATCAATACCAGTTTTCTTTACTAGTTCGTCAATAACAATAGCTCCCATATCAGCTGGATGCCATTGACTTAAACTTCCATTTTTCTTTCCGCCAGGAGTTCTAACTGCTGAAACGATATAAGCATTATCTGCCATAAAAAATCCTCACTAATTACTTAATGAGGATTATTGTAACAAATTATTATTTAGTTCCTTTGGATTTAGCTTTTGTTGCTATATAAGATGCTCTTATTTCTTTAATTAATCCATCTCTTATTTTTGCATTTTCTTTTAAATAGAGGCTTGCCTTTACTTTTCCTTGCCCTATTGTTTCTCCATTCAGCTTGTAAAAAGCTCCAGATTTTTCTACTAAGCCAAGCTTGTGCCCGAAATCTAATATTTCCCCTTCCTGATTGATTCCCAGGCCATACATAATCTGAAATTCAGCTTGTTTGAATGGAGGTGATACTTTGTTTTTTACTACTTTTACTCTAGTTTCATTTCCCATCACCTCATCACCCTCTTTAACAGAACCGATTCTCCTAATATCTAGTCTTACGGATGAATAAAACTTTAGAGCATTTCCTCCAGTTGTAGTTTCAGGACTTCCGAACATAACACCAATCTTCATTCTAATTTGATTAATAAATACAACAGTTGCTCCAGACCTCTGAATATTACCTGTAATTTTTCTAAGCGCTTGAGACATAAGTCTTGCCTGAAGGCCAACATGATGATCTCCCATCTCACCTTCAATCTCTGCTCTTGGAACAAGTGCTGCAACTGAGTCTATGATAACCAAATCAACACTTTTTGATTTAACAAGCATATCTGCTACCTCTAATGCTTGCTCGCCAGTATCAGGCTGAGAAAGTAAAAGCTCATCAACATTAACGCCAAGCTTTTCTGCATACTGAGGATCTAATGCGTGTTCAGCATCAATAAATGCACATGTACCACCTTCTTTCTGACACTGAGCAATTATTTGCAAAGTAAGTGTGGTCTTACCAGAGGATTCTGGTCCATATATCTCTGTCACTCTACCCCTCGGTATTCCGCCAATACCTAAAGCAATATCAAGTCCCAAAGACCCTGTTGAAATAGAAGGTATATCTAGTATTTCTCTATCGCCCATTCGCATGACCGTCCCTTTACCAAATTGACTATCAATATCTGCAAGAGTATCTTTTAGTGTTTTTTTAGTGTCTTTTAATTTCGGCATTTTAATCTCCTTACTGTATGTATATACAGTATAGTACTAT
>CALJHI010000084.1 GCA_938075575.1 uncultured SAR86 cluster bacterium
GTGGAAGAAGAAGCTCCTGCTGAAGAGGCTCCTGTGGAAGAAGAAGCTCCTGTGGAAGAAGCTCCTGTGGAAGAAGAAGCTCCTGCTGAAGAGGCTCCTGTGGAAGAAGAAGCTCCTGCTGAAGAAGAATCTGTTAAAAAAGATTCTTCAGATGATGAAAGTAAGTAGCAAAGATACAAAATTAATCTGTGTCGGTTCTATTGGTAAGCCAAGGGGTTTAAAGGGTGAGTTTTTTTTAAATTCTTTTTGCGATCCTCAGGAAAATATCTGTAAATATTCTAATTTTTTAATTGAAAATAATATTCAACTGAAAATATCTTCTATAAGAAAATCAAATTCAAAATTCATTTCTAAGATTTCTTCTGTAGATGATTTAGATGATATTAAACAATATACAAACCTTAAGATTTTTATTAAAAAATCAGAACTACCTGAACTAAATGAAAGAGAATTCTACTGGCATGAGCTCATTGGAATGAAAGTTATTGATATTAACAATAATGACTACTTAGGAGATATTAAAGAAATTTCTAATTATGGATCAAATGATATACTGGAGGTCATACATTCCTCATCATCCATAGACTCAACTGATAGGAAAATACCCTTTGTAAATGATGTATTTGTTAAAAATATAGATTCAGAGAACAAGCAAATTTATGTCGATTGGCCTAAAGATTTTTAATGAGATGAATATTAATGTATTAACAATTTTCCCTGAAATCTTTGAAGCGCTTAACCTGGGTTTGGTTGGACAGTCTATCAAAAAAGGTAACGTATCTATTAACTGTTTTGATATTAGAAAAAACTCTGTCAATAAACACAATCAAGTTGATTCGAAGCCATATGGAGGAGGGGAAGGTATGCTTATGATGGCCGAGCCTCTATCTAGGACATTGAACGAAATAAACTCTAAGGATAGAGGCAAAGTTATTAATTTTTCTCCACAAGGAAATAAACTAAACCAATCTAAAGTAGAAGAGTTGTCAAAGAATAAATCCATAACCTTCGTTTGTGGAAGGTACGAAGGGATTGACCAAAGATTTATTGATAAATATGTGGATGAAGAAATTTCATTAGGTGATTTTATTTTAAGTGGCGGAGAGATGGCAGCTTTAACTGCTATAGATTCTATAATAAGAGTTTTACCAGGAACTCTTGGTAATTCTAATTCAGTGTCTAAAGATACTTTTTCCAATGGCTTGCTCAAAGGACACTCATACACAAGACCAGAAAATTTTGAGAATATGTTAGTTCCAAGTGTTTTACTTTCTGGTGATCACAAGAAAATAAATGCATGGAAAGAGGAAAATTCTCTGATTCAAACCTATTTAAGAAGACCAGAGCTTTTAAATGATGTAAAATTAACAAATAATCAAAAAAAACTCTTGGAAGAATTGCTAACTAAGGATATCCTATAGCACTTTTTAGGCGGATTAAAATGACAGAATCAGACAAAGAAAATATAACTAACGAAGAAACTACTGATATTAAAGAAGTGGTTGCAGGCGACGTTGTTGAAACTTCAGATGAAGTTGAGGCAAAGACTGTCGATGAAGAAGCTTTAAATATTCAGGAAGCATCAGATGAGAAATCTGATGAACCTGCTGAGCCAGAAGAATCTAAAATTTCACTAGATGAAAAATCACCAGCCGAGATCGTTCAACAATTTGAAGATAAGCAATTAAAAACAGACTTACCATCATTTAGACCTGGCGACACTGTGGTGGTCTCTGTAAAGGTCAAGGAAGGTGAAAGAACAAGGCTTCAAGCATTTGAAGGTGTTGTGATGGGCGTTAAAAAGGGCGGACTAAACTCATCTTTCATTGTTAGAAAGATTTCAAGTGGAATCGGTGTTGAAAGAACCTTTCAGACTCATAGTCCATTAATTGATTCTATCAAGGTTAAAAGAAAGGGAGATGTCCGACAGGCAAAACTTTTCTATCTTAGAGATAGGTCTGGTAAGTCAGCAAGAATTAAAGAACGATTAGACTAGTTCAATGAAAAAGTATCTTTTAAAGGATCAGCACAGCAGGTCCTTTTTAGACTACTTACATATAGAAAAAGGCTTGTCACAAAACTCAGTAAAGTCTTATCAATCAGACCTTTATCATTTTGAAAATTGGTTAAAAGATAACTCAGATATATCTACAACATCTGTACAATCTGATCACATAGTCTCATACATAAAGCATTTATTTAAACTTGGTCTAAAAAGCTCTTCTGTAAATAGGAAGATATCATCCATCAAATCTTATTATTTATTTTTAAAGAAAAAGAATTTTATAGATGAAATTCCTACTGAAGATATCCCAAAACCCAAGCAAGAACAAAAAATACCTATATCTATATCAGAAAGAGATGTTGAAAAACTTCTTAATTCTATTGATGGGGATAGTGATATTGAAATAAGAGACAGAGCTATGATTGAGTTACTATATGCAACCGGTCTAAGAGTGTCTGAGTTAGTCAATATACAGTTTAGTGATATTGATATAAATAGAAGAGTTTTAAGGGTAATAGGCAAAGGATCTAAAGAGCGACTCGTGCCATTTGGAGATCAGGCTTGCAATACACTAAACAGATACTTATCAGTAAGGTCTAAAGTAGAAGAAAAAAAAGTTTTTTTAAGTAATAGAAAGAGAGGCATTTCTAGAGTAAGTTTTTGGAATAGAATTAAAGTTTATTTAGGAAGATGCAATCTTAAAACAAATATATCTCCTCATACTTTAAGACACGCCTTCGCAACCCATCTGCTGAATAGGGGAGCAGATTTAAGATCTGTTCAAATGTTGCTAGGACATAGTGACTTATCTACAACTCAAATATATAC
>CALJHI010000085.1 GCA_938075575.1 uncultured SAR86 cluster bacterium
TACATCTGGAGATTCCAGAGAATCTGAACAAGCAGGAATTTTGGGAGCTTTGGTTGGTTCAGCATTGATGCTGTCTATAACTTTTATGATTGCTTTTCCATTAGGAGTTGCTGCCGCAATATACTTAGAAGAGTTTGCTCCAAAAAATAGATTTATTGATTTTATTGAGGTCAATATAAATAATTTAGCCGCAGTACCATCTATCATATACGGCTTATTAGGGTTGGCTGTTTTTATTAATTATTTAGGAATGCCGCGCTCAGCTCCTTTGGTTGGTGGCTTGGTGTTGGCGCTCATGACTTTTCCCGTAGTAATTATCGCCTCAAGAGCATCATTGCAGTCTGTTCCTCCAAGCATAAGAGATGCCGCTATAGGAGTTGGCGCTTCAAAAATACAGACTATTTTTGATCATATACTTCCTTTAGCTCTTCCGGGAATACTCACAGGATCAATTATTGGTATGGCTAGAGCATTGGGTGAATCTGCGCCGTTGATTATGATTGGAATGGTAGCATTCGTTGTAGATATTCCCTCATCTCCGTTAGATTCTTCAGCTGCTCTTCCAGTTCAGGTTTACTTATGGGCTGATTCCCCAGAAAGAGGATTTGTTGAAAAAACATCTGCAGCTATTATGGTTCTTTTGGCTTTTCTTCTTCTCATGAACTCATTAGCAATATGGTTAAGAAATAAATACGAAATAAAATGGTAAAAATATGAAAAACATCGATCAACATAATGTAAATCAGAAAGAGAAATTTAAAACAGTTGGTAGCATAAAAACATCTAAGGACGTTGTTATGTCTGTAAAGGACTGCAATGTTTTTTATGGTGAAAACCAAGCACTGAAAAACATTAACCTTGAGGTTGGTAAATCAGAAGTGATTGCACTTATTGGCCCTTCTGGGTGCGGAAAATCAACTTTTCTTAGATGTTTAAATAGGCTAAATGACACAATTGATTCATGTCGTGTAACTGGAGAATTTTCTCTTGAAGGTGAAGATATTTATTCTGGTGACATGGATGTTGTATTATTGAGAGCAAGAGTAGGTATGGTTTTCCAAAAACCTAATCCATTCCCAAAGTCTATCTATGAAAATGTTGCTTATGGGCCCAAGATCCATGGAATAACAGCATCTAAAAAAGAGTTAGATGAGTTGGTTGAGTTATCCTTAGATAGAGCAGGATTGCTAGAAGAAGTAAAAGATAGAATTCATTCTCCGGGTACATCACTCTCAGGCGGTCAACAACAGAGATTGTGCATAGCTAGAGCGATTGCGATTAAGCCTGACGTGATATTAATGGATGAGCCATGTTCTGCATTAGATCCTATTGCAACCGAAAAAATAGAAGGACTAATAAATGAACTTAAAGAAAATTATGCAATAGTCATGGTTACTCATTCAATGAGTCAGGCAGCAAGGGTCTCGCAGAGAGCAGCTTACTTTCATTTGGGTGATTTAATAGAAGTTGGAGACACGAAAAAAATATTTGAGGATCCTGAGCACGAGTTAACTAAAAATTATATTTTTGGAAGAACAGGCTAAGTAAAACTTCTTCTTGATTTATAGATAATATTTTTTCGCTATTATTTGATTATTTTTCTTTCTATCTTTTCAAGGCTTTAACAAGCTCATCAACTTTATTATCGAAGTTTGTATTATCTTCTAACGCATCTTTAACACATGCCTGCAAATGATTTCGAACAATTTTTCCTTCAACTGTTGATAAAGCATTCTTTACTGCTTTAATTTGATTGAGTATATCTATGCAATATTTTTTCTCTTCAATCATTTTAGTGACACCACGAACCTGACCTTCTATTCTTTTAAGGCTAGGCAGTTGCTTTTCATGACATGGATGGCTCATATTAACCTCGGAACTATATAAGTAAAAATTGTTGCAATGACAAATAATACTACTGAAAAATAGTATATGTATCTGGATCTTTTTCTTGTTTGCATACAGGTTCTGCCTAATTCAGGATCAGCAGGACATGGCATATGGTAGGTTTTATAATTTACATAACCTGCAATCACTACCATTATCAATGCAAATAAGGTTATATAAATTTTATATTGAGATAAAACTATTAAAAAAGGAAAAGTGGTTATTAGACTTGCAAAAGATGCTCCCGCTCCTAGCGCAACAAATATTGCAGGCAAAGCACAACAGATTAAAGTTGAAGAAGATGCAAATAAAGAGAAAAAATTGGTAGCTTTATCGTTCACTAAAATCTTAATATTTAGATAGAAACAATCTGCATGCCAGTAGCATTTTGACCATTAGCAAGAATTTTTTTCTTAATGTCTTCAAAATTTATATCAATACCCTTATCAAATGCTACCAAAACTTTACCCTGGCCTAAATCAACATCAATTTTTTTCACTCTTTTGTCTTTTTGGAATGTTTTTTCAATACCTCTTGCACAAAAATCACAAACCATTCCTTTTACGCTTACAACAGCGACCTGAGCATTAGTTAGGCCCGAAATAAACTTATCAAATTTTTCAGGATTTACTATTAATTTTTCACCATCAACAAGTTTTTCATGAAGATGTCCTTCATGAGAATGATGCATCATATCCGAATGATCCATGTGATCATGAGAATGATCTGACGCTATTGCCCATGACGAAAATAAAAATAAAAATGTACCTATTAGTTTCATAAAATTCCTCCTTAGAATCTATACATATAATGCGCATCCCATTCAGTCTTATTGTTATAACCGAATTCAATGAGCGAATTTCCTTTAAAAAACTTTAAAACCGGATATGTTGACCAGTCATTATTTAAAGAGTTTTTTTTAGTTTTGACCATCAACCAGGTATGCAAATCACCATATTCACCAAGATAGGGCGCAACACCGAATTGAAGATGTTGTTGACTAAAGCCAACCTTTTCCTTTTTAACTTCTTTTAAACCAAATCCTACAAACCACCTTCGTGTTTCCCAATCCCCATGAATACCATAAAAGTAGTCATCTACGCCATTAGTGCTTAATCCTGACTGGAAATACAAATTTCTCTGAGAATTTTGAGTATTTTTTCTATTCGCAAGATAGGTTAATCTCAGGTATGAAGAGCTGTCTTTAAAATAGTTATTTTTTACTTGTTCTATTCCAACAGAATATTTATATGTTGGTGAATAGTGATAATAAACAGAATCTTTCATACTATCTGAAAACATCATTAGTGTTGATCCGCCAGAATATGAAATAGGTCTTGCATCAATATTACTTGAGACAAATAGGATTGCCAATATTGTAAATTTTATACCCATGGGGGGTATAATATAGCAAAAAAGGAAATTACCATAACAATTTCATTACTATAATAATGGTTATAATAAACATATGACTTTAAGAAAATTTCATAAATACATAAGCCTGCTAGTTTCCATACAGTTATTATTGTGGACAATCTCAGGCATCTATTTTGCTTTCAACAAGATTGAGAATGTTAGAGGAGAGCAATATTTAATAAAAAATCAAAATATTGAAATAAGCAAAACACAGATAAAAACAGAAAAACTTTCACATGAAATTGTTAAAGACATTGTAATCAATGAAACCTATCTAACGCCAATTAAAGTCGAGCTGATTCAAGACCAGGCAAGAGGTTCAGAATATAGAGGAAAGAAACTTCCATTATATAAAGTAACTTCATTGAACAAAGACAATAAAGAGATAAATGTTTATTTAGATGCGTTTGATGGGAAAATTGTTGCGGTCAGATCAAATCAATGGCGAATTTGGGATCTGATGTGGGGATTTCACATAATGGACTGGGTTGATAGAGATAATATTGATAATCTCCTTTTAAAAATTTTCTCATTTCTTGCTTTATTTACTTCAATCTCGGGGATAGTTTTATTTTTTAAAAGAAGATAAGATTTTTTAAGTAAGATTTAACATCATTTTTAGCTTCATTCACTTACGCCATGCGCCAAACCTAACCGCCAATACCATCAAGGCTCCAAACAAAACCATAGCTCCTGCTGAAGAATAAAAGATTCCAACTATCCCGGTTGAGAACCAATGAATTGAGACTAATGCTGCAAATGTAAATACTATAAATCTTAATCCAGTGATAATTATTGGCCACTTCATGGCATTGGCTCCCTGAGATGCAAAATATAAAGACAAGCCAAATCCTTGGAATAAATAACAAGCACCTAATATTTGAATATATTTTTTTGTAACCATTAAAACATCTGGATCAGATGTAAAGAAAGCAATCCATAGCTCTGGAGTCAAAGCTAAAATTAGCCCAATTATGCCCGAGAGTAATCCCGCAGAAGAAGCTCCAATCATGCCAATTTTTTCTGCACGCTCTATTTTATTAGCACCTATATTTGTTCCAACCATTGTAGTCATTGCAGTCCCAATACTAAAAACTATTGGAATCAAAAGAAACTCAACCCTTGAACCGATTCCATACCCAGCAATTGCAGAGGTTCCAAATTGACCAATTAAACCAGTTAATACCAGCACAGTTCCAACTGTAAATATTGGAGATAATGATGCTGGCAAAGCTACGGAAAAAATGTCAGCAAATAACTCTTTCTTAAGACCAATTTTAGAAATCTTTAATTGAACAGGGCTATCTGATCTAAGGATTTTCGCGATAATAACAACTGCCATAAAAGATGAAGTTATTATCATTGACCATGCTGATCCAACTAATCCCAATTTCGGAAACCCAAACCATCCAAGAATAAAACCTGCTGATAAGACAACTTGAATACCTGCACATATTACAGTCAGTACTGCTGGGAACTGCATATCACCCATTCCCCTTAGCGCTGCAGTCAAGCTACCCGATAACCATACTACTATTCCACCGGTTAAATAAACAAAACAATATGCCAGAGACTCTTCAAGAAGGGGTCCAGAACCACCAAGTATTGTTAGCAACCATTCACCAAAAAGCATAAAGCTTATAAAAAAGATCAATGCCCCTAAAAATGAAATATACAAAGCATGCCATAGGAGCTCTTCGGCTTTATTCTTATTATTGGCTCCAAGAGATCGCGCAATAGATGATGAGACTGCTCCACCTAATGCCCCAAATGCCATTTGCTGAGTTAACATAATTGCAGGGAACGCCAATGTTATGGCTGCTAAAGGGGTAATACCAAGCTGACCTATAAACCAAAACTCAATCAATACCACAAAGGCGTTTATTAAAAAAGCAATGGTATTTGGAGCAGACATTCTAATTAGTAATGGGAGTATTGGATCCCTCAGAATTTGTTCTGTTCTTTTATCCATTTCTTTTATAAATATTCAGTTGAAAAACTGATAATAACAGCAATAAGGCGATAAAAATTCATAGATATGTAAATTTGATTCTTATAGATTTATATCTTAAAAAAGATTAATATCAACTTAACTGCAAAGGGGTGGCTTATTAGCCTGAGATCGAAAGAAACCCTTTGAACCTGATCCATACAATAATGGCGGAGGAATTGCATGAACACCATTACATTTTCCAGAATTAATTTTCATTTATTCATATCTTTATTTTTTTTATCCATATTCACAATTTCAGATGAGATTGAAGAAGTTGTCGTCAAAGCAGACTGGCGAGAGATAAAAACAATCGAAGAAGACTCAAGCGTTCTAATTCTTGATAAAAGAATTCTTAGGGATGAGCCAATAAAACATTTTGAGAGCCTTTCTTATTTGGTACCTAATCTCAATTTTGCGGCGAGTGATTCAAGGGCAAGGTACTTTCAAATAAGAGGAATTGGAGAAAGGTCTGGTTATCAAGGCACCCCAAATACTTCAGTTGCATTTTTAATTGATGATATTGATTACTCCGGCCAAGGAGGTATTGCCACCACATTTGATGTAGATCAGATTGAAGTTTACAGAGGACCTCAAGGATCACGGATTGGAGCAAATGCTCTTGCTGGGTTGATTTATATAAGAACCAAGGAGCCCACAAACTCATTTGAGGGAACTTCGGAGCTTATGTTTGGAAATTATGGCTCAAGAAGTGCCGGTGTTGCATTTGGTGGACCTATTTCTGAAAACAAGAATATTAAATACAGGCTTGCAATAAGAAAAGATTACTCAGATGGATTCCGAGAAAATATTTATTTAAATCGTTCTGATACATCAAAAAAAGATGAGCTTACCATAAGGCTAAAGTTAGATTGGGATATTAGTGAGTCATCTAGACTAAAACTTTTAGTTTCTGAAGTTGATTTAGACGATCCAGCTGATATATGGACTATTGATGGCAGTTTAAAAACGTTATCTGATAGGCCTGGCATGGACTCTCAAAAAACAAAAACCTATGGAGTTAAATATTTTAAAGAGTTTGAGAGATTTGAATTCCAGAGCTTATCAAGCTTCACAGATACTGATATTATTTTTAGTTATGATGCAGATTGGGGAAATGAAGTCTCTCATGCACCTTACCTTTATGATTACTTCTCTGAAACCTTCAGGGGCAGGCAGTCTTATGGCCAAGAATTTAGATTGGTTTCAAAAAAGAAAGCTAGTTTTTTAAATAAGCCTGTTGATTGGGTTGTGGGGGCGAATAATCTAAAACTAAAAGAGGATAATAACAGGTATGACGATGGAGCATATGGAGACCCTGCTGATCCATATGGCCCATATTTTAGTAATGACTTCTTTTCAAGCGCCTATTCATCAAAAAACTTTGCTTTATTTGGAAGCTTAGATTTCTTTATTTCTGATTCCCTTAAACTATCTGTTGGCGCAAGACAGGAAAATTGGAAATCAAAATATAGTGATAATAATGATGAATCATTCAACCCATCAGACTCAATGTCTGGCAACAAGATCTCTATTACAAGATTCTTAGATCAAGAAACAACGATATTCACTAGTATCTCGAAAGGATATAAACA
>CALJHI010000086.1 GCA_938075575.1 uncultured SAR86 cluster bacterium
GTGTTTCCAGTTAAAGCAATTCTTATAGGCTGATTAACTTTTGGAGTTGATAGCCCTGAGCTTTCTTGGAATTTTTTAAGAAGGTCGTCTAATTCTTCTTCATTCCATGTATCTAAATTTTCTAACAAAGCTATTAGTGATTTAAGCATCTCACCACTTCCATCCAAGAATTTGGAAACTGCTTTTTCATTATATTCTGATACACCTTTGTAATAAGGCTCTAAACTTTTTGCAATGTTGAGAAGATTAGTTTCAGCTGATCTCATGGATGTAATAAGAAGATCAGCTTTCTCGTGATCATCAATATTGATACCAATTTTTTTCATAAATGGTATAAGTTTAGTTTTGAATGTTTCTATATCTAGATTAGCCAAATGCTGTGTGTTCAGCCAATCCAGTTTTGTTTTATCAAAAATAGCTCCGGCTTTTTGGATTTCAGTAATTTCAAAATTTTTGATTAAGTCTTCTAAGTAAAAAACTTCACTTTCCCCTTTAGACCAACCAAGCCTAGCTAAAGTGTTTAAAATTGCTGAATCTAGGTAACCTTCATTCTTATATTCTTCCAGGCTAGTTGCAGCATGCCTTTTAGATAATCTCTTTTTATCAGGTCCTAAAACTAGAGGCAGGTGTGCATATTCTAATTCTGGATAGCCAAGAGCTTGCTGAATGTGTATCTGCCTTGGAGTATTTGAAATATGGTCTTCGCCTCTAATTACAGTGGTCACGTTTTGTTCAAAATCATCTACAACATTACACAAATGATATGTTGGGGATCCATCACTTCTTAAAATTATCAAATCATCAAGCTCTGAATTATTAAAAGTAATATCTCCTCTTACAAAATCTTTCATCAATACCTCTCCAGAGGTTGGAGTTTTTAAACGCATAACGGTATCTTCAGATTTTTTTAAGTTAAGATTTCTGCATCTTCCATCGTATTGTGGTTTTTTTCCATTTTTTTGCTGGTCAGATCTCATTTGCTCAAGCCTATCTTTGGAGCAGTTACAGTAATAGGCTTTTCCATCATTTAAAAGCTGATTAGCTGCTTTGATATATATATCTGCTCTATCAGATTGATTTATAGGTTTAATATCTGGACTCAGTCCAATTGAATCTAAGCTATTTAATATATTACTTTCAAATTCTTTTGTTGATCTTTCTCTATCGGTATCTTCAATGCGAACAAGAAATAATCCACCCATTTTTTTTGCATAAACATAATTAAATAATGCTGTTCTTACTCCACCAATATGAAGCGTTCCTGTAGGACTGGGCGCAAATCGTGTTACTGTTTTCAATGTTTACTCCAAATAGTCTCAATAGAATGTTTGTCTGAAATTTCTGATAATCTAGATTTATGTCTTTGCAGATCTTCCTGATTAGTTTCTAGCTTAACCAAACTTATTCCTTCCAGCTTAAACCCATCTGAGATTGTCTTATCTATTCCATTTGAACCTGTATTGTTTTCTATAAATTCAAACTTGCTTTGGCCCCCTGTTAGCATCATGTATACGTCAGCAAGGATGTTTGCATCAAGTAAAGCGCCATGAAAACTTCTGTCATAACCTGTTACTTCAAATCTATTTGCAAGGGCATCCAATGAGTTTCTTTGGCCAGGAAATTTGTCTCTTGCTATAACAAGAGAGTCTTCAATTTCACATATATCTTCTAACATTGGAAGCTTAGAAGAGGTTAGTCTTAATTCATTATTAAGAAAACCAACATCAAAGGGTGCATTATGAATAACCAATGTAGACCCTTCAATGAATTCAAGAAATTCTTCTGCAATATCAGCAAAGACTGGTTTGTCATCAAGATCTGCATTTGTTATCCCATGAACTTTTGAGGCCTCCTCATCTATTAATCTTTCTGGATTAAGGTAGGTATGAAAATGATCATTAGATTTTTTTCTGTCGTTAAGGAGAACGGCGCCTATTTCAATAACTTTGTGGCCTTGATTAACCTCTAGCCCGGTTGTCTCGGTGTCTAGAATTATGTATTTTTTACTCATTTATAAACTATCTATACCTTTGTTAGCTAATTGATCTGCTATTTCATTTTGAGCATGTCCTGAATGACCTTTAACCCAGCTCCATTTTACATCATGCTGGGAATTTAACTCATCTAATTTCATCCATAATTCTTTATTTTTAACATTCTTTTTTTGCGAGTTCTTCCAATTATTATTTTTCCACCCCTTAATCCAGCTATTTATTCCATTCATAACATATTTAGAATCAGTGGTTATATTAACGATGCATTTCTCATTAAGAGCTCTAAGGCCCTCAATGGCTGCCATTAACTCCATTTGATTGTTTGTGGTTAATTTTTGGCCACCAAATATTTCCTTTGAGTTACCCTCAAATTCAATTAAGACTCCCCAGCCCCCTACCCCGGGATTGCCTCTGCATGCACCATCTGTATAAATATTTACTGTTTTCATAAATTTAATTTAAAATTCACCCATGGTTAAGATTAAAGCAATAAAAGCATTTAGTGATAATTATATTTGGTTACTGTCTACAAATGAAGGTTCAGTTATAATTGACCCAGGTGATTTCTCGCCTGTTTCTAAATATACAAAGGAATTAGGTATTGATATAGACGGTGTTTTAATTACCCATCACCACTTTGATCATACGGGTGGAATTAAAGACCTCCTCCTTCAAAATAATATTCCAATATTTGGCCCAAAAAATAATATTAATGAGATAAATAAAGTAGTTGGAGATGGTGACAAAATAAACTTTATAGGGCTTGAGTTTGTGGTTATAGAGGTACCAGGACACACGCTAG
>CALJHI010000087.1 GCA_938075575.1 uncultured SAR86 cluster bacterium
GTGAAGACGCTTCAACTGACTTATTGATGGAAGAAAGTGGTAAAACCAACTTGTACACTTTTTTTAGAAAATTAAATGGAGCAGCGTCAAAACGTGATAAAATTTCTATTCTACATTATGGTGATTCACAAATTGAAGGGGACAGAATGACCAGTTATCTTCGTCAGAAAATTCAAGCTCAATTTGGTGGATATGGTCCAGGATTGATCCCCGCAACGAACGTATACAACACATTTACATTTAAGCAATCATTTTCGGAAAATTTTGAACGGTTCACTGCTTTTGGCGGAAATAAATTAGATGCTGAAGAATCTACAAATAGTTCAATAGGTTTTGTATATACACCCGAGGCTCTGCCAGGATTAATGGTAACTTTAGACCAATGGGCTATTGAGAAAGAAAAGACCATAGGTTTGTTTGGACGTGAGAACCAAATTGTTAACGATATGTTATTGAGATTTGAAAATGGTCTAAACAACTGTGATTCATTTATGGGAGATCCTTTGGTTGTGCGTGAAGCACCTGATGCAGGAGATGCCGGTTACTTCACAGCAGCTGGGATCTGTCCAATTGGTGTTGTTAAGTATGTTCAAAATGATTATACAAATATGGCAACTAGAAACTTAAGTGGAACAGATATTGGTGTTTACTATGACATTGATACGAAATATGGTGACTTTGGTGTTAAATATATAGGAAGCAAAACTGATGAATTCACCCAAGATGCTTCAGGTGAATTTGCATTCTTACAAGCGCAAAAAGATGCCGGGCAAATACCAGCGAATATTCCCCTAGCTGGATTTGGTGACCTGCTTGGAATGGATGGAAATTATGATACCAAGCATACTGTTAAGGCTTCATGGAGATTGGGTAATTGGGGCGCTACTATGTCAATGCTTCAAAAAGGAGAGTTCTATCAAAATTCTTTAAC
This sequence comes from uncultured SAR86 cluster bacterium, assembly GCA_938075575.1. Lineage (GTDB taxonomy): Bacteria > Pseudomonadota > Gammaproteobacteria > Magnimaribacterales > D2472 > CAJQGY01. The sequence continues at coordinate 932 of CALJHI010000087.1, forward strand.
ACTCAGCGATGGAACTAGATACGTAATACCAGAAATGACTACTATCGATGCAACTGTTTCATATTCATTTAGAATGAATGGAAACAAAGCTAGATTAAGATTTGCTATTAAAAACCTTGAAGATGAAAGGGCGCCATTAGCAGATAGATACTATGGTTATTATGCAGATGCTCATCAAGACTATGGTAGAAATTACTATGTAGACTTAAGAGTTACCTTCTAAAATGGTATAAACTTAAAAGGGAGCATCTAGCTCCCTTTTTTATTGGAATTATTTATGCAAGCATATAAAAATAAAGGTTTTTGGATTGGATTATTAGTATTTTTTGTTATCTTATTAACTGGTATTAATGGAAATATACCCTCAAGCTTAACTGAGCTAAATGGAAGTTCATTTGAAACGAATAAAGGCACTCAGTTTATAAACAGCCAGTCGGCATGGTTTGTGTTAGCCGTGTTGGTTTTGATGGCGATATGGTGGGCAACTGAAGCATTACCTGTTGCAGTTACCTCACTTCTTCCATTAGCACTATTCCCTCTTTTAGATGTTGCAAGCTTTCAAACTTCAGCTGACCCATATGCTAATAAGAATATATACCTCTTCCTTGGAGGATTTATTTTAGCTTTAGGTATAGAGCGATCAGGACTCCATAAGCGTATTGCCTTAATAATGATATCAGCAATAGGTTCTTCTGGTGAAAGGTTGATTGGTGGCTTTATGTTAGTAGCAGCAATGTTAAGCATGTTTGTAATGAACACATCAACAACTTTAATGCTTTTACCAATTGGTTTGGCAGTTTGTACTGTCATTGCATCTACGACTCCTGGTATTAGCGACATTCAAAGAAAGAATTTTGATACTGCCTTAATGTTAGGTATTGCTTATGCCGCAACAATTGGTGGTATGTCCACTATTATTGGTACTGCGCCCAATATAGTTTTTGTTACATTTATGAGCGAAACTTATGGCGTAGAGATTGATTTCTTTAGCTGGATGAAAGTTGGGGTTCCAGTTTCAATCACAATGCTAATAGGCGCATGGTTTATTCTTGCTAAATATATTTTTCCTACAAACTTTGTATCCTCAAATGACACAAGATATCAACTTAACAAGATGGTTCAGGATCTAGGACCCCTTAGAAAAGATGAGGTAAAAGTTGCTTTTATTTTTGGACTAGCAGTAGTTGCATGGATGACTAGCAGGGTGGTTAGAACTAAATTTGGAATTGGGTTAGAAGATGCAGGCATCGCTATAATAATAGCAATAATTTTATTCATTGTTCCTTCATCTAAAAAAAATGAAGATCTTATGCAGTGGAGTGAAACTAGTAAGCTTCCATGGGGTTTATTATTATTATTTGGGGGAGGGCTTTCATTAGCTGCTCAAGTCTCGAGCACTGGTTTGGGTATATGGATCGGCCAAGGTTTAACCGTTTTAAAGGATGTTGAACCAATAATATTAATTTTTGCAATTGCCACTTTAATAATATTTCTAACAGAAATGACAAGCAACGTAGCCACTACTAGTACATTTCTTCCAGTAATTGGTTCACTTGCAATAGCATTAGGAGTAGTTCCGGTATCTTTAACAATACCAGTTTGTTTAGCTGCAAGTTGTGCATTTATGCTTCCAGTTGCTACACCTCCAAATGCAATAGTTTATGGATCCGGAAAATTTACTATAGCAACAATGATGAAAGCAGGTTTCTTTATTAATATTATTGGTATATTGGTAGTGACATTATTTTCATACTATTTAGCACCCATGGTTTTTTAAAATGAAAAAAATCTATTCTTTGTTGATATATTTTAGTTTTTTAGGAGCTCAAGAGAGCTATATTGATTATGTTTCCCCATTTCATCCATCATCAAGTGCCAGTGGAATGGTTGTATCTCAAAATTATCTATCATCAGAAATAGGAGTAGAAATTTTAAATAGAGGCGGAAATGCGATTGATGCTGCTGTTGCTGTTGGGTTCTCACTGGCAACAACATTGCCAAGAGCTGGTAACCTTGGCGGCGGTGGCTTTATGTTAGTTTATTTAAAAGAAAGGAACGAAATATTTT
>CALJHI010000088.1 GCA_938075575.1 uncultured SAR86 cluster bacterium
CAAAGATCCATTTACCTCCAACATTATTTAAGTGCTCTATTACTTCTTTGCCATATATTGCATACGCTTCTGCTCCAGTTAGACTAGTTTCTCTACCATCCTCATATTCTGCTTTTTCTTTAAATTTCAGGAGGTTAATCATTGATATTGGTTTATCGTCATCTCCCTCAAGAAATCCATTCATTTGTTCTTTTGTAGGGTGGACACTATTTTTAAATTTTTTATAGTTCATAATTATTCTCCAAGAGTGATTGCTTTTTGAAATGCTTGCCTCGACTCAATATTACTTACATATTTTTTGATATGCTCCATTTCATTTGGAACACAGCCAAGTCTATTTGCCATAAAACATGAATGGCCCAGCATTAAATCTGCAGCAGAAAAGGCACCTATCAAGTAATCTTTATCTGCAAGATTCTCATTAACAGGAGCCAAAGATTTAGTTAATAAATTTTGGGCTTGCTTTAATACATTTTCATCCCTTCTATCTTGTGGCAACAAAATGGTCTGAACTACTATTTGATTCATTGGCGGCATAACCATTCCTTCACAATAATGAAACCATTGAAGATAGTAAGGAAAATTAATTGAGCTTGATTCAGGCTTTAACCCGCCATCTTTGTGACGTTCAAGCACGTATTGAATAATAGCTCCAGATTCAAATATTGATACATCTCCATCTTCTAAAACTGGAACTCTGCCCAACGCATGTCTTGCTCTATGTTCTGGTGATTTAAGACCTTCTTTTGTAAATGGCAGAATATTAACTTCATACTCTAATCCCAATTCTTCTAGCAACCATATAATTCTCCCGGCTCTTGTGCCAGGAGTGAAATGAACCTTAAGCATAAATCCCTCCTTTTATTTTTTTACCATTTTTTGTGCATTTTTTATAAATTCTTTTTTATCTTTATCATTTTTTAAAATGCTCTCTCGATCAACAGGTACTTTAATGCCTTTGAGCATTCCAGGCTGTTCATACATTTTATTTTTCCAATTATTGAGATGTTCTAATCCCTCTATAGATACTCCTGACCAATTATGTGTCCTAACCCAACACCAGTTTGCAATATCTGCAATTGAATACTCCCCTGCAATCCATTCATTAGTTGAAAGCTGTTTATCTAATACCTCAAAAAGCCTTCTAGATTCATTTTGATATCTATCAATTGCCGGTTGTATTTTTTCTGGAAAATATCTGAAAAAAACATTTGCTTGACCCATCATTGGACCAATTCCTCCCATTTGAAACATTAGCCATTCAACAACTTTAGCTCTTCCTTTCACATCACTTGGAATAAGTTTTCCAGCTTTTTCAGCAAGATAGAGCATAATTGCTCCTGATTCAAAAATTGATAGATCATCATTATCTGTGTCAACAATAGCCGGTATTCGACCATTAGGACTTATTTTAAGAAAATCCGATTTGGACTGATCACCTTCAGCAAGATTAATTGCATGAGCCTCATATGGCATTTCTAATGCCTCAAGCAGGCATGAAACCTTATGACCATTTGGAGTAGATGCAGTATATAGGTGAATCATATAGTTATTCTTTTATGAAGTTTATTAATATCTTAGAAAGTTGCTTGGGTTTAGTCCATTGATAAAAATGACCTCCACCAATATGCTCAGCACTCTTTGCATTTGGCGCCATTTTAAGAGCGTCTTTTTCAATCCCATTTGTTACAGGATCATCACCTGCAAAAACAGAAAGAAAAGGCTTATCGCTTGTCTTAAAGAATTCTCTTGCTTCCCTTTGAGCATTTAATGATTGATCAGGAATTGTTGGGACTTGGCTGGGCATAGCCCTTGGTCCCATTTTATATGATGCATTTGGGAAGGGTGCTTCGTATGCTTTCATTAAATCAGTATAAAAGGGAGATATTTTTTCCAAACCGAGTCTCTGTAAAAGGTAGTGAATGAAAGCTGCAAATTTTGATTTAAAAGCCTTCTCCATCATAGTTGAGTTAATCATGCCAATTGGAAGATTCTTAGTATCCCATGTAAATTTCTGCCAATACATAAATTTTGTAGCCATATGATTTTTTATCTTTTTTTCACCGCTAAGACTATTATCATCCATTTTATTAACAGCCTTCTGCATTCTAAAGAGAGTAATTTTTTCATCAGATGCTCTGAATGCTTTCACCTCATCAATGACTTCTTGGGGGGTATTTGGATTATAAGGAAGCCCGGTGTTACCCATAGCTACCTTAGCAAACCTATCAGGATCTGCGGCAACCATCCTCAAACCTATTAAACCGCCCCAATCCTGACCGAAGAAAGTTAAATTTTGAAAATTATTTTCTTTCAACCATGCTCCCATCCAGTCAACTTGGTTTTGGTATGAGTAATCTTCTCTAGATGCAGGCTTATCTGATTTTCCGTAACCAATTAAGTCAGGAGCAATGACCCTTATGCCTGCTTGAGTTAAGATCGGGATCATTCTTGAGTACAGATAACTCCACACAGGTTGTCCATGCATTGCTAAGAGAATGGGGCCGTCTCTGGGACCCTCATCTATATGATGTACCCTTAATTTGGTTCCATCTTTAGCTGTTATATTTGTATATACAGGTTCATATGGATAGCCATTTAGATTTTTGAATTGTGAATCTGGGGTTCTTAGTACTTTCATTTATATATCTCCGTTTGATTTCATGCGATTAATAAGATCATCAAATTTATCCTGCCCAAAAAAATACTCATCCTTATAAACACAAAGAGGCACGCCATGATGTCCAGCTTCTAATTGATCTTCTTGGTTTTGTTTGATTTGCTTAATTAATGCGCCTTCATTATTTTTTATACTCTCTCTAATCTCATCAAGCTCAATTTCAAATTCAGATAAAATTTCAACTAGATGCTCGTCTGTATTCCAATTTTTTACTGACCAAATTTTTGTTGAAAGTTTATATGCAAACTCTAACCCAAAACCTCTGTTAGACATCTCTTGGCCCATGTGACATATATCAAAGATATAAGGCTGATCTTTTGAAATTTTTCCAGTAAAAATATTTTGTTTAATTGGATCAGGCTTAAGAGGAGTGTTTAAAGGCATCTCAAGGAGTTTAGCCTTTTTCTTAAAATCTGACATTATAGATAGAAAGAAGAAAATGTTTTTCTTATCAAACCATTCGGGCATCCTTATGGCTATTGGATATACCAATTTAAAATTTATATTAATATTTGATTCATTTTTAAGCTTCAACATTCTAGGAAGAATCAAATACGAATAAGGGCTTCTGTAAGAAAAATATAAGTCAATCATTTTTAGCTCCTTTATACATTAATTTGGCCAGAAGATTAATTCATCGCCTTCTTCATATTCCGTTTGCGGCTTATCTATTACAACTGGCATAAAAACTGATTGAGGCCATGATGGTTCTGGTAGTGAATTAATATGCGTATTAAGTTTTTCATGCAATAAACTTTTCATTGCAATCTCAGTCATTGCAAGATTATTTGTTTCATAAGGATCAACCTTAAGGTTATATAAGTACTCTCGCTCTTCAGGGTATTTTGATCTTATTAATTTCCAATCTTTATGAATGATTGCTTGATAAGTTGCATTTTTCCAATAGAGGGTTTCATGAGGTTCGCCAATAATCTCATTAGTTAAATATGGAATTAGGTTTACACCATCAATTTTAATGTCTTCTGGAGGTGCAATATTTGCTGCGCCTAAAATAGTACTAAAAATATCAGTGTGGTGTATTCTTTTTTTATATTGCATATTTTGTTTTATCTTTGCAGGCCATTTTGCAAAGAAGGGTATATGCATTCCACCCTCAAAATGAGTAAGCTTCCATCCGCGATAGGGTTTATTAATATTATCAAGCCCTATATATCCAGCACCACCATTATCAGATGCAAATATTATTAATGTATTTTCAGTTAAACCATTTTCTTCTAAGGCATTTACAATTTCTCCGACAGATCTATCTAAAGCCTCAATCATTCCCGCATATACCTGAAGGTTATGATTTTTCATATCATGATGTTTTTCATAGTCTTTTTTTAAAGATTGAAGGGGATTGTGAGGTGCAAAATGTCCAAGATATAAAAAGAAAGGCCTATCTTTATTGTTATTAATTACTTTTATAGCTTCTTCGGTATAGTAATCAGTTATATATCCACCAGGTTTGAATGGCTCGCTTCCATTGAAGCTAGCTGCAAACTGAGATGATGCCCAAATCATATCTTCCACAGCAGAATCAATTTTTGCATTAACAATATCAGGGTGGTTTTTTGGAAAATATAAACTGCTATTAAGCATAAGGCTGTCATCAAATCCTTGATCATTAGGCCTCATCCCATCTGAAAATCCACCCAGATGCCATTTTCCAATATGTGCGGTGTAGTAACCATTCTCTTGAAGCATTTCTGCAATAGTTATTTCTTTATTGGGAAGGCCCCCAACGGTTAAACCAACCTCATCCCATTGAGTATCTTCTAGATAAACACCTGCAAGCTCCCCATCTCTTCTTAGGAGATTCATAATTCTTGCAGCTTGAACGGGATAAGGGGTAAATTCAAATCCATATCTGCTTGAATATCTTCCAGTCATTATTGCTGCTCTCGAAGGAGAACAAACTGGACTAGCGGCATAGCCATTTAGAAATGCAACACCGTCTTTTGCTAAGCTATCTATATTTGGTGTTAATAATGAGCCATCAGCCGCCCCACCGTTATAATAGGAAACATCATTAAAACCTAAATCATCAGCTAGTATTAAAATAATATTTGGCCTGTCACTATTTTTATTGAGATCTGCAACCGGCCAAACTATCTCTCTATTTTCTGCAATAGGATTATTTATATTTATTGCAATAGGAAGAAGGGTAAGAGCAACCTCTCTTTTAAAATTCCATAAAAATAATGCAACAAATAAGCAGATTACAAAAAAGATTCTTAGCTTTCTTGCTTTCACTTTATTGATAAAGATCTCATAGTTAATTTTGCTAGTTGAGACATATGCACCTCATCTGGACCATCTGCAATTCTGCAAAATCTACTGGTTGTGAAGATATGGGCGAGAGGAGTATCTTGACATACGCCCATACCTCCAAATATTTGAATGGCTCTGCTAGACACATCTTCACACATCTTAGGAGCTACGATTTTAAGCATAGAGATATAATCTCTAGCTGCATCTATTCCATACTTATCCATCTTTTCTGCAGAAGCTAAAACTAAAAGTCTACATTGCTCGATATCACATCTGCTTCTAGCTATCTCATGTTGAACACTGGTTTTTTTACTAAGAGGTTCTCCAAAAGCAACTCTATTTTGAGCTCTTTCACACATCAGCTCCAAGGCCCTTTGAGCCATGCCAACAAACATCATTGCATATTGAAATCTTCCAGGACCAAGCCTCCCTTGAGCAATCTCAAAACCCTTTCCTTCACCAAGAATTAGATTTGAAACAGGCACCCTTACGTTTTTAAAAACGACATCGCCCTCACCACCAGGAGAGTGATACTCTCCAAATGCTCTTAGCGCTCTTGTAATTTCAAAACCTTCAGCATCTGTAGGCACTATTATGGTTGAATGTTGCTGATGTCTTGAATTCTCAGGGTTAGACTTACCCATAACAAGCATGAATTTACATTTTGGCGTTATCACATTTGTAGTCCACCATTTTTTACCATTCAAAATATACTCATCACCATCTCTAGTGATCTCTAATTCCATATTTGTAGCATCTGATGATGCAACATCAGGCTCTGTCATTGCGTATGCTGATCTTATTTCTCCAGCTAATAAAGGCTTAAGCCACTGTTCTTGTTGCTCTGGTGTCCCATATTTAGCTAGAACTTCCATATTACCTCTATCAGGAGCATTGCAATTAAATATCTGCTGAGACCATGCAGCCTTAGACATAGTTTCAAAAAGTCCAGCTATTTCTAAGTTATTTAAACCAGGACTCCAGGGAGCATATTCTTTTGGCAAGAATAGATTCCATAATTCTTGTTTTTTAGCTTCAGCCTTAAGCCCTTCATACCATTCTGGATATTTCCAAAGATTTTCTTGATTGCTAGTGAACTCATCATAATCATGTTCACGAGGATAAATATGCTCCTCCATAAACCTCTCAAGCCTTTCATTTATTTCTTTTGCTCTATCACTTACTTCGAAACCCATTTTTACCCCTATAAAAATTATCAATATAAGTTTAACTTTAAAATATCCTTTTTAAAGATAAATTTCTTATAAACGACCTTGCAAAATTGTTTATCATAATTACTGTTATAGGCTATATAGAAATCTCTTGAATGTATAATTAACAAATGATAAATGTTGCAGTAATTGGATCTTCTGGAGCAATTGGAAACGCTTTCCTTGAAGCTTATATTGCAGATCCTCAAGTTCAGAAAATATATTCATTCTCAAAATCAAAAATTACCATAAAGGACAAGAGAGTAGTCCATATTAATATTGATATTACAGATGAAAAAAGTATTGAAAATGCAGCCCTATCAGTAAAAGGTAATTTATTAGACCAAATTATTATTGCTACAGGATTACTACATAATCAATCATTTGGTCCTGAAAAAAGCATCAAAGATATCAAGAAAGATAACTTTACTGAAATATTCTCAGTTAATACTATTGGTCCAGCTCTAATAGGAAAGTTTTTTATACCTTTGTTGAATAAAAAAGAAAGATCACATATGGCTTTTCTTAGCGCAAGAGTCGGGAGTATTTCTGATAATAGGCTTGGTGGTTGGTATTCTTACAGGGCTAGCAAGAGTGCACTTAATCAAATCATAAAGAATTTTAGTATTGAAACAAAAAGGACCAATTCAAAAGCAATAATAATTGGTCTCCAGCCCGGCACAGTTAAGAGTAACTTGAGTCAGCCATTTCAAAAAAATGTAAAAGAAGGGAATATGTTTTCACCTCAGGATAGTGTTTCTGCGTTAATGAAAGTCATTAATAAAACAACTGAGGGTGATAGCGGAAATTTGATTGGATGGGATGGAGAAACTATAAATCCATAGTTATATATTACGGCCAAAAAAAACCCGGCATATAGCCGGGTTTAATCATTAATCTTGTTAGATTATGCTCCTCTTGATTCAGTAACAGCTGCATGCCATATAATTAAACCAAATAGAATTTTGTTAACAAAGTCAGCAAAATTATAAATGATGTTTAATGACGCAGGGTTAGTTTCACCTACTAAATGACCCATTACATATCCAAGCGGATATACAGCCCAACCAACGATGATAATCCACATCATTGTTTTATATGCAGACTGAACAGCAGGACTTGCTTGTTTAACAGCAACTCCACCTTCACCAGAATACAGAACCTGAATCATATAGATCCATGCTGCCATAGCAATAATAAATGCAACCATTGCACTCATTGCTCCTGACTCACCAAGATAACCGAAGATAAGCATAACTAGCGAACCAACAAATAACTTAGTAAACAGAGAGCTTGCTACGTTTGTTACAGCTCTAAGAATTAAATAGAACTCAACAATTAGCAATGGAACAGTTAACAACCAATCAATATATCTGTATACGATAGGTGATGTTTGAGTATCAACCCATACACCTCTCATGTACATGTAATGCCAAAAAGCAATACCTGTTACTAGACCGGATACAGTTAATGATGTTTTCCACTTAGCACTTACATTGTCTCTTTCAACAAAGAAAAATACTGTAGCAGCTAGCAAAGCAGCTGTTACAAGCCAAAAAGACACGCCAGTCATATCATCGGCTGCAAGGTCCCCCGCTGCAAAAGATGGCATAACCATAAGGCCAGTCAACATTAATAAATATTTCATATATAACTCCTCATTTTATATATAAGCCAGTATTGGCCATTTATTTCAATTACGAAATTTTACTATAACAAATCTAAATTTAACTATGCAAGAATATATGCAAATTAATTTAAGCGAAATCTTGAGATAAAGACAATGAAATATCCGATTTAATGATTGTCTCAGGTACTTGGTATTCAGGGTGATCTATACCCATAATCACATTAGCGCCATTCTTCCAGTCATTAATCATTGCGGCACCAAACTCATATCTTAAATAATGCACGGCAGAAGTCTTAGTATCATCCTCTCTCTCAAGATCTTCATCAGCTATAGCGAAAACTTTGTTATGAGATCCGACCTTTATCCATATTTTTCTTTCTATTCCTTTAAGGATCTTTAACTTTTCCTTTCTTTCTTCAACATTCGGATACTCTATTAGCATAACCGCCTTAAGATTTGTTCCATCAGGTATCAAAGGATTATAGGCATCTAGTTCTTCATTAATTCCCTCGGAATCAAAGATTTTTTCTATTCTTAACATTTCTTGGATCTGATACTGAATAGTGTTTTTATTCTCAAAAAGTAATACAACGTTCTCACCTATATATACTTTTCTAGATTTTTTCTCTTCTAAAACTCTATTTCTGAATGATTCTCTCTCAATAGAGTATTGCTCGAGTGAAAACAGGTCTGATCTATTTAATTTATTCATTTATATTCCATAAGCCTCTTTTAAAATTGAAATTGGGTGAAGACTAATCTCCGTTTGAGGATCAAGCGCTTCACCGATATGTTGTGATGCCATTGGGCAATCAGATGTAAAGATTTGTGGTTCAAACTTTTTAGCTTTTGAAACAACAGGTCTCCTAATTTTTATTGATTTTTCATGTGATTCAACTTTGACTGCATATGTTCCATCATGCCCAGAGCATCTCTCAATAATATCAACCGAGGCGCCTGGAATCATTGCCAATATTTCTTTTGTTTTAGGGCCAATATTTTGCACTCTTTGATGGCAAGCAGCTTGATATGAAATTTTGTCGAACTCTTTCGTAAAGTCCTTATTAAATAATCCCTCTTTATCTCTGAGTGATAAATACTCAAATGGATCAAAGATTTTACTTTTTACTAATTGGACGTCTTGATCATCAGGAAACATTAATGGTAGTTCTTGTTTATACATAAGAACGCATGATGGAATGGGAGCTATGATGTCATAGCCATCATTAATCGCTTCCACTAGTTTTGGAATATTGAATTCTTTGGCCACTTCAACACTTTCTAAATCACCAAGCTCAAGTTTGGGCATCCCACAGCATCTTTCTTTCTCAATAAGTTCTGTTTTTATTTTATTAAATCTTAGAACTTTGATAAGATCTTCACCAATATCAGGCGTATTGTAGTTGCAATAACAAGTACCAAATATCATAACCTTGCCAGATGTTTTATTGGTTTGAGATATTTCTACATCAGATTTACCTAATTTTTTATATCTCTTCTTTAACGTATTTGAATCAAATTTAGGCAGAGTTGCATTTGAATGGATCCCTCCAATTTTCTCAATTGCAGTTCTAGCAATCTTTGACTCTGTGATTTTATTGATTGTTAGATCAATGACAGGTATTGATCCATATTTAAAATTATCAGTTGAGCTAAGGGCTTTGTCTCTGATTTTTTTCTTCAGCGGATCATTATTCTCTTTAAAATTTGCAGCCTTTGATCTGAGCATTAAATGTGGAAAATCTAAGGCCCAAGGATGAGGCGGAACGTATGGGCATTTTGTTTGATAGCAAAGGTCACACATATAACATTCATCAACAACTTTCTTGTAGTCTTTTTTGTCTACACTATCAATATCAAAAGTTTCTGATTCGTCTATTAAATCAAAAAGGGTGGGATAAGCATCACATAGGCTTACACAACGTCTACAGCCGTGGCATATTTCAAATGTTCTGTATAGCTCATCGTCAATCTTATTTTGATCATAGAATTCTGGATTTTTCCAGTCTAGATTATGTCGAGTAGGCGCATCTATACCACCTTCTCGAGAAGTTTCTATTTTTTCTGCCATTTTGTAAAAAGGAGGTTGTTACCAACCTCCTTGAATTGAATTAGACTACTTCGTCTAAAGCCTTTTGGAATCTGTTGGCATGTGATCTCTCAGCTTTTGCTAGAGTTTCAAACCAATCAGCTATTTCATCAAAACCTTCATCTCTTGCATCTTTAGCCATGCCTGGATACATATCAGTGTATTCGTGTGTTTCACCAGCAATAGCAGATTTAAGATTTGAGACTGTATCTCCAAATGGTTCGCCAGTAGCAGGGTCTCCACATTCTTCAAGATACTCTAAGTGACCATGAGCATGGCCAGTTTCACCTTCAGCAGTTGATCTGAATACAGCAGCAACATCGTTGTAGCCCTCTACGTCAGCTTTTTGTGCAAAGTATAAATATCTTCTATTTGCTTGAGATTCTCCAGCAAATGCATCTTTCAAATGACCTTCAGTTTTAGATCCTTTTAAATCCATAATTTTTTCCTCCATAGAATTACTAGTTAATAATATTGATAAAACATATATTTTCAATATGTTTTTCTCTATACTATATATAGACATTACCTATTAATAGATATTTAAAATAAGTTAAAACATATAAATGATAATCATTCTCATTCACTATGAATCTTAGAGATCTAGCCTACATTGTTGCAGTCGCTGATCAGGGAAGTTTTATTAAAGCATCTAAGTTTTGCAATGTATCTCAACCTACTCTTAGCGGCCAAATCAAAAAACTTGAAGAATATCTTGGAAATCCTATCTTTGAAAGATCAACCAAAAGCTTATCAGTGACTAAGTTCGGAGAGCAGGTTATTGAAAAGGCAAGATTAATAGTTAACGATGCTGATCAAATAACAAAACTCTCTAAAGAAAATATGGACCCTTGGTCTACGCCACTTAGGCTTGGCATTATTCCGACCTTGGGACCATACTTAATTCCCAAGTTTTTCTTACAGTTGAAACATAAAATACCAGGATCAAAAGTTTTTTTTGATGAAAATATAACTGAAAACCTAATGAGCAAGCTGTCTACAGGAGAGTTAGATGCTGTTCTTTTAGCAACAGATGTCGATAAAAAAAAATTTAATACCCTTGATCTATTTGAGGAGCCTTTTTGGGCTGCATTCCACAAAGGTAGTAATTTAAGAAATATTGATAATCTAAAATCATCAGATCTTAAAAAAGAGAGAATGCTATTACTTCATGATGGCCATTGTCTAAGAGATCAAGCCTTGCAGGTTTGCTCTCCTAAAGATTTAGATACCGAGCAAAACCTTGATACTAGGGCAACAAGTTTAGAGACATTAATAAATATAGTTGCAGCTGGAGAGGGGTTTACGTTAATACCAGCATTGGCACTTCAGTCCTCATGGACAACAGATATGGGAATATTTGTTGGTAAAATTAACCAGAAAAATGCTTCTAGAAAAATTAGACTTGTTTATAGAAAGAGTTTTTCTAAAGAGAGCTTGTTAAAAGACCTGGCCGCTATGATTACAGAACAGTCTCCAAATACAGTTAAAATTTTGCTAAATAATTAATGTTTAGTATTATTGCTATATGAAAGTAGCAATCTATCCTGGATCATTTGATCCAATAACATTAGGCCATATGGATATTATCGATAGAGGCTGTGGTTTATTTGACAAAATAGTAGTTGCCGTTGCGCAAAGCGAGAGCAAGAATCCCTTATTCTCTCTTGATGAGAGAGTTAGACTTATAAAACAGATATACAAAGACAATGGTGATGTCGAGGTTTTAGGTTTCCCAAGACAGCTTACTGTTGATTTGGCCAGAGAACATAATGCATGTGCAATAATCAGAGGGTTAAGGGCTGTAGCGGATTTTGAATATGAGTTTCAGCTCGCAACAATGAATAGAGCGCTTGCTCCAGACATTGAGAGTATATTTTTAACACCAAAGGAAAGCTTGATATATGTTTCATCAAGTCTTATTAAAGAGATATCTGACTTAAAAGGAGACGTCTCTAAATTTGTACATCCCATTGTAGAACAGGCTCTGAAAGCTAAACTAGATAGAAGTTAAGACTGACAACTCTTGCAATAGTATGTTGCTCTTTGGTTTTGTACAACCTTACTAATCTTTTCATTGCACCCAAAACATTTCTCATTCTCTCTTCCATATACCTTTAACTTAAATTTAAAATAACCAGCACTTCCATCGGCAGAATAAAAGTCTTTAAGAGTTGTGCCTCCAACTTTTATAGCTCTTTTCAGTACATCCTTTATATTTTTTACCAAAGTCTTACATTCAGATAGTTCTATATTATTTGCAGACCTCAAAGGGTTTATTTTTGCCATATATAAACTTTCAGAGGCATATATATTTCCAATACCTACTACATTTTTTTGGTTCATTATTAAACTTTTTATTGAAGTCTTAGAATTTTTACATATGTTATTTAGATAGACTGCATCAAACTTTTTATCCAAAGGTTCAATTCCAAGATTTTTAATTAGGAAGTGAGCATCTAATTTTTCTGTCAGATGAATTGAACCAAATCTTCTAGGGTCATTGTAAGTAATCTTTTTGTTGTTAAAAATTAGTTCTACGTGATCATGCTTTTTAAAATAATTATCAGATTTATCTGATATTCTTAGGCTACCCGACATACCAAGATGTAAAAGCATAGAATATTTTTTGAATGAAAATATTATATATTTTGCCCTTCTTTCAATATCTTCAATCCTTACATCTTTTACAATAGACTCAAAATTACTATCAACTTTCCACCTAAGATTAGGGTTATTTACTTTAGAAGATTTTATTATTTTGCCTTTAAAATCTGAAATTGCCCTAAAAGTTGTTTCAACCTCTGGAAGTTCAGGCATTACTTACCTTAGCAAATTATTAATATTTACTATGTCCTTAGGAGCAATTGTTCCAGATGCAAGAGCAAGCCTTAGATTGGCTAATATATAGTCATATTTTGCATTGGCTAGATTTTTTTCTGCACTATATAGATTTTTTTCTGCTTGTAATAAATCTACTACATTCCTAGTCCCGACTTTATATCCTACTTGAGTTGCTTCTAGTGCACTTGTTGCTGAAATGACAGCCTGTTTTTGCGCAGTAACGTTTGCAACAAGAGTAATAACATTTGAGTATTGAGATCTAACTTCTTGAATAACAGACCTTTCAGCAAATAATGTATTTTCTGTAGTTCTATCATATTGAGCATAAGCCTGCTTTCTTCTAGAGGTTACAGCTCCGCCTTGAAAAATTGGCATACTTAATTGGATAGCATAGTTTTTTCTTCCTGTAACTGATGGAACCGGTATGCCTTGCCCATTAATACTAAACCCTTCGTAGTTATATTGATTGGTTTCAGACTCAGATTCTGTTCCTACTATATTAATTTTTGGAAGATGATTAGACGCCGCACTTCTAGCACCACTTTTTGCAGCATCTTTCCTAAGATATGCAGCTTTAAGTCTATAGTTTTTTTTCAAAGCAAGCTCAACCCATTTTTCCTTAGAAGAAGGGGTGGGCGCAACTATCTCAAGGTCATCACCAAGCTGATCTACGGTAAAGACCTCTCTACCAATTAATGCATTTAAAGCTTCTCTTGCAGAAAATAGACTACCTTCGGAACGTATTCTTGATGCTTTGCTAATATCATATGCAAGCTGAGCCTCTTGCACTCCAGTAATGGCAGATAGCCCAACCTCAAACCTTTGCTTAGCTTGATCTAATTGTTGTTTAATTGCTTTTTCTTCAGATATTGCTGCATTTAAGTTGTCAATTGCTCTCAAAACTCCAAAGTACAACTCAGCAGTTCTCAGTAATAAATTTTGTTGTTCATACGCAAAATCAGCCTCAGCCGCTGTAGATAGAGACTTTGATTGCTTGTATGAGAACCAACTATCAAGCCTAAGCAATGGTTGAGTAATAGATGCAGATGATGAGAACGAATTATAGTTTTGGGTAAGTTCTTTATTTTGATAATATTCATTCCAGTTAGTGCTTCCACTAATTGAAACATTAGGTAGCAGGGCTGCTCTGCCTTGGACAACAATCTCTTTATCAGATAGATATGTATATTCAGCAGCTCTATACGTTGGATCATTTTCTAACGCTTCATTATAGATATCTAAAATATTTTCAGATTTTACAGCAGGCGCATTAAGCACCAGGGCAAGTAGCAAGAGAAGAAAATTCTTATTATTTTTTATAATCATCTTTTATATTCTAACTTATATTCAATGTGTGCAGTGTAAACATTTTAATAATTTTTGCAATGTTATACATTTTATTCAAATTAAATGACTTGGGCGACATTATTACTAATTTCTTAGAGTAGAATATATAGAAATAGTTCAATATTAAAATAATAAGGCATACATAAATTGGCTAATTCATACGACTCTAAAGCAATCGAAGTCCTGTCTGGTTTAGACCCCGTCAAAAAAAGACCGGGAATGTATACAGACACAAACAACCCTAATCATTTGATACAAGAAGTGTTAGATAATTCAGTTGATGAAGCCCTTTCTGGTTACTGTTCTTCAATAAAAGTCAGTATTATGAAAGATGGATTTATTCAGGTTGTTGATGATGGCAGAGGCATGCCAGTCGACATCCATCCAGATCATAAAGTATCTGGCGTTGAGCTAATAATGTGCAAGCTTCATGCAGGAGCAAAATTTTCAGGAGATGAATATAATTTCTCTGGAGGGCTTCACGGTGTTGGAGTTTCTGTAGTAAATGCTCTGTCTGATGAATTAGAAGTTCATATCAGAAGAGACTCTAAAGAACATAGCATTACTTTCAATAATGGCGATAAAAAGAAAGAGCTTCACCAAATAGGAGAAGTAGGAGCTAGGAACTCGGGAACAACAATTAAGTTTAAACCTAATCCTAAATATTTTGAGACAACTGAAGTTCAGATAAATCATCTTAAGCATTTACTTAAAGCAAAAGCAGTTCTTTGCCCAGGGCTGACAATAGACTTTTTTTACGAAAAAAAATCTGAGCGTTTGAGATGGTTTTATGAAGATGGACTTAAAGGATATCTATCAGAATCTTCAGATGGAGTAGAGCTAATCCTTCAGGATTCAATTCTTTGCTCCAAGTCAAGCGAGGCGCAAGAAGTAGAATTCGTTTTGAACTGGGCTTCTAGGCCACTAAAAGATAGGCTAAATGAAACCTATGTAAATCTTATTCCAACTGCTCAAGGCGGCTCTCATTTAAATGGTTTTAAATCAGGTTTATTAGAAGCTGTTAAAGAGTTTTGTGATTATAGGAATCTTTTACCAAAAGGATTAAAAATAAATGCAGAAGATGTAATTTCAAATGCATATTTTGTAGTCTCATCTAAGCTACAAAATCCACAATTTGCAGGGCAAATAAAAGAAAGGCTAGACTCTAAAGATCATGCTTCATTTGTTTCGACTATAACCAAAGATGCTTTAAGTATTTGGTTTAATACCAATACAGGTGAGGGAGAAAAAATAGCTGAACTGGCAATTTCATCAGCCCAAATTAGAGCAAAGGCATCTAGGGTGGTCGAAAGAAAGAAGACTTTCAAAGGCCCAGCTTTGCCAGGAAAACTATCTGATTGCAATAGTGAAGATCTTAATGAAACAGAGCTTTTTCTAGTTGAAGGGGATTCTGCAGGAGGCTCAGCTAAGCAGGCTAGAGAGAGGTCATTTCAAGCCATCATGCCCCTTAGAGGAAAGATATTAAATACTTGGGATCTTGAAAGTGCAGAGATAATAAAGTCTCAAGAAATTAAGAATTTATCAACAGCTATTGGGGTGATGCCTGGTAACGATGATATTTCTTCACTGAGGTATGGGAAGATATGCATACTAGCAGATGCAGACTCAGATGGGCTCCATATTGCAACTCTTTTGTGCGCTTTATTTTTAAGACATTATAGGCCACTAGTTCAGCAAGGAAGGATATATGTCTCAATGCCTCCACTTTATAGAATTGATTGTGGAAAAGATGTTGCATATGCTCTTGATGATGAGCAAAGAGAAGTAATTGTAAGCAATTTAAAGTCTAAGAAGGGGAAGCCAAAAATTAATATTCAAAGATTTAAAGGGCTTGGAGAAATGAATCCTTCTCAATTAAGAGAGACCGTCATGGATCCTCAATCTAGACAATTAGTATGTTTATCAATTAGCTCTAGTGACAATGCTAACTCTTTAATGGATTTATTGCTTAGTAAAAAACGAGCTCCTGATAGAAAAGAATGGCTTGAAAAAAAAGGTGCCCTAGCAGAAATAAAATAATATGAAGAAAATTGAATCAATAAGTTTAAAAAAATACGCTGAAGAGTCTTACTTGAATTATGCGATGTATGTCATTCTTGATAGAGCTCTCCCGAATATTGGAGATGGATTAAAGCCTGTTCAAAGAAGGATTTTATATGCCATGTCTGAGCTAGGTCTTGATGCAGGATCAAAGTATAAAAAGTCTGCAAGAACTGTTGGAGATGTTATCGGTAAATTTCATCCTCACGGTGATGGTGCAGCATACGAAGCAATGGTTCTTATGGCGCAAAATTTTTCTTTTAAATATCCTTTTGTTGATGGACAAGGGAATTGGGGATCGCAGGATGATCCTAAATCTTTTGCTGCAATGAGGTATACAGAATCAAAGCTCACAAGTTTTGCTAATTTATTGATACAAGAACTCAAGTCAGGGACAGTCGACTGGCAGCCAAATTTTGATGGTTCTTTATTGGAGCCGGTAATATTTCCAGCAAAGCTTCCATCAATACTTCTTAATGGAACTTCAGGAATTGCTGTAGGAATGGCTACAGATATTCCATCTCACAATATAAATGAAGTAATTGACTCCACTATTTACCTTCTCGAAAACCCAAAAGCAGATCTTAAAGATTTATTGCAAATAATTAATGGACCAGACTTCTCAAACAATTCTCCCATAATAGCCAGTGAAGATGAGCTGTATGAAATATATTCGACTGGAAGAGGCGGTTTTAAAATCCAAGCTCAATGGGCACAAGAAAAAAATAGGATTATTATTAACGCACTCCCGTATCAAGCATCAGGCTCAAAAATTCTAGAGCAAATCGCAGATCAAATGCTTAAAAAGAAAATACCTATGGTTATTGATCTTGCTGATGAGGGCGATCATGAGGAGCCTGTAAGACTCGTTGTTACTTTGAAATCAAACAGGGTAAATGCCGAAGATGTTATGAATCACCTTTTTGCATCCACAGATCTTCAAAAAAATTATAGGGTAAACATGAACTTAATAGGTCTTAATGGCGGACCAAAAGTTTTTGATTTAGTTGGTCTTTTAAAAGAATGGATTACATTTAGGAAAGAGACTGTAATAAGGAGGCTTGAGCATAGGTTAGATCAAGTAAATGATAGGCTTCATATCCTTGAAGGACTTCTGGCTGTTTATCTTAATATTGATGAGGTAATCAAAATAATAAGAGAGTCTGATGAGCCAAAAAAAGAAATTATAAAGAATTTTAAACTTACCGATATTCAAGCAAATGCGATTTTAGAAATTAAGCTAAGACAGTTAGCTAAACTTGAACAAATCAAGTTAGAAGATGAAAGAAATAAGTTATCTAAAGAGCAGGAAGGAATTGAAACAATTCTTTCATCTAAATCAAGGTTGAAAACGCTTATAAAAAAAGAGCTAACAGAAATAAGAGAGGATTTTGGCGAACCGAGAATTTCTCCAATTAAGAATACCTCAGGCGCAAAGGTATTTTCTGAGGAAGAAACTCTAGTTACCGAACCCATAACAGTTGTTCTTTCAAAGGCTGGCTGGATAAGAAGTGCAAAAGGCCACGAAATTGATCCATCTTCATTAAGCTATAGAGGAGAGGATGCTTTGCAGGATTTTGCGAGAGGAAAGAGCAATCAGTCTAGTGTTTTTATTGATTCAAGTGGGAAAGTTTTTTCTATTCCTAGTCACTCACTGCCTTCAGCAAGAGGAATGGGCGAACCTATATCAGGAAGAGTTAATGCTGAATCTGGAGTTAGCTTTATATCTACTTTAATTGGAGATCCCGAAGATAAATTTATTTTTACAAACTCTGCTGGATATGGGTATATATCAGAATTCTTAAATACAGTATCAAATAAAAAAACTGGAAAAGCTTTCATGAAGATGCCTGAAGGAGCTCAGTTGCTCAAAACTCAGAAGCTGAGATCTGACCATCAATATATTGCAGCAGTTTCAAATATTGGAAAACTTTTAATTTTTAAAATAGACGAACTTCCTATTTTACCCAAAGGAAAGGGGAATAAGATCATCAATATACCAACTGCTAAATTCAAGTCTAAAGAGGAATGGGTTATTGATATCCAGCTTTTAGCTGGGGACAGTAATTTAATTGTTCACTACGGAAGCAAATCACGATCTCTTCCATTCAAAGATTGGCAGCACTACATTTCAACAAGAGCTAAAAGAGGAAACCTTCTTGCAGGACATCTAAAAAGAGTTGAAAGCATCTCTGAGGAAACTAAGCAGAAGCCTGAGCCTGAGTAAGAGTCTTCTCAAAAATTTTCATCGATTCATTTATTAAATTATTTTCAATGATTAAGCTTGGTGAGAATCTTACAGTATTGATATTAGCCTTTAAGATCATTAGCCCATTTTCATGACATGCAGCAATCAAAGTATCTATATTTATTATTGTTTCCTTTTTAAAGCTGACACTAATCCATAAACCCATGGATTTAATTTCAGCAAACATAGTTAACTTTTTGTCCATCTTTCGCAACGCTTTTATAAAAAGTTTTTCCTTATTAATAATAGATCTTAAGATTGATTTCCTCGAGATTATGTCTATAACTTTATCTCCAACAGCACATGCTATTGGATTACCTCCAAAAGTGCTTCCATGATATCCAGGGTTCATTAAGTTTGATATCTTATCGGTAGTTATTATTCCGCCCAAAGGCAAACCATTTGCAATACCTTTTGCAAAACATAATATATCTGGATTGATATTAAATTGCTGATATGCAAAAAGGCTTCCAGTTCTTCCAACTCCGGATTGAACTTCATCAATAATAATTAAAGCCTTATTTTTCTTGGCCAGCCTAACTATCTCTTTAACAAAATTCTTTTCGGCACTTGTAATTCCTGATTGCCATTGAACTAATTCAAGAATAACAGCAGAGGTATTTTCACTAAAAATTTTATCTAACCCTTCAACTTTGTTATATGTATGGTTCTTGATACCTTTAGGCAAAGGTCCAAATCCATCATTGAGTGCTTTTGAGTTTGCTAGAGTAATTCCCATTAAAGTTCTTCCATGAAAGGA
>CALJHI010000089.1 GCA_938075575.1 uncultured SAR86 cluster bacterium
GTCCAAGAAAGTAAAATGGTCATTTGATATTGACCCATTAGACTATTTCTAAATATTTACTTTTATAATTTGACCGGGATAAATAGACTTATTATTTAGCATGTTTGTTTGCTCAATCTCATCTACAGTTACGCCGAACCTAACAGCAATTTCTGAGAGCACATCCCCTTTTTGTATTTCATAAAGAACAAAACTTGAATTATTTTCAAAATGACTTTCGTTAATGCTATTTTGTTTAAAGTAATTATGAATTCCTAAGAAAATTGACCTAGCAATCATTCTTCTTCCTGGCTTACCTTTTAATCTTTCTGCATCATCTGGATTTGATATAAATCCAGCCTCAACAAGAACAGAAGGAGTATCAAAGGATTTCAGTACTCTAAAATCTGCAAACTCTACAGTTTTTTTATGAAGCTTTGTATAAGGGTCGTTTCTTAATTCAGATAAAATTTTGTTACCAAGAACCTTGCTATTATTCACTTTAATCTTATAGACCGATTCAAATGATGCTCTGGCCTCATCCTCATTAAAATCTTTCTTTCCTATTTCTCCAATTTTTGATTTAAGCTGTTTTTTTGATAGATTTTCAGCTGTTACGCTGGAGTAATTCTCTGACCATACATACACAGAAGCACCCTTAACAGAAGAAAGTCTAAATCCGTCTGCATGAATAGAAACAGAAATATCAGCCCCCTCTCTTCTTGCTTTTAGGTATCTTTCATTTAAATCTATAAAGCTATCATCTTCTCTTATCATTACTGGTTTATAGCCCTTTACATCTCTTAATGTTCTTTCAAGCTCTTTAGCGATTAAAAGATTGATATCTTTTTCTAAAATATTATTCTCACCAACAGCCCCAGGGTCTTTACCCCCATGACCTGGATCAATACTAACAATTATATCTCTTATATTATTTGTATTATCTTTGCTCCTGTTAATATCAAGGCTCAGAATAACGCCATCCTTAGTTTTTATTTGTCTAGGTTTAGTCCAATTAACATACTCATACAAATCAATAGTTATTCTACTTATTGGCCCATCTTGCAGTGTACTAATTTGCTTGATTGGAAAGTTAAATGGCTTCTCTTCTTGTGATTTTAAAATAGAATCATTAACCTCAATAATTATTCTTGAAGGTTCGGTTAATGAATATGACTTAATATATGAAACCTTATCCAAGCTAAATGAAATTTCTATAGAACGATTTTTATCCTCTTTGACCTGAATCAGGCTTACTTCATTCGATGATGCATGCTGCACAATAAAAAATAGAAAAAGAAATATATATATTTTTTGCATCTTAAAGACTAGATTTTTTCAATAATTTATTTGAATGAATTTTAACAGATACCTCTCTCTTTTTTTCTACATGTTTAAGATAAATATCTATATCTGGATTTCTCTTTGATAATAGTTTTTCAGGCCACTCTATCAAGATAATTTTTATTTTTTTAACTTCTCTGTCTATATCGAAAAGATCAATATCTTCAGCATCAGTAGATCTGTATAAATCTATGTGAAGAAATAACAAGTTATCTAACTCATATTCTTCGCATAGGGTGTATGTAGGGCTTTTAACCATCCCATCCCATCCACAACTATTAATAATAGATCTTGATAGGAATGTTTTCCCAGCACCTAGATCTCCATGAAGATGGATTTCAATATCGGTATCTGAGTTTAAGATTATTCTTTCTGCAATATCTTTTCCAAAACTTAAAGTTGCAGTCTCATTGTTGAGTAATATTTGTTTCATGTATTAATTCTTTTTCTAATATATTCAATAAGCTCAGATGATTTTAAACCAATCTCTCCAACCATATTAAAAAAATCTTCTCCAGCAATGCCATGAGAAGATACTGCAATTTTACATGCTAACTCTGTATCAATTTGACTTGATATCAGTCCTGCCAATGTGCCAGCAAGAACATCTCCACTGCCTGGGATGGCTAATTCTGGACCGCCTTGATCGCAGATATATACTCCCTCACCAGCAATAACAGTTTTATTGCCCTTTAAAATTGTACAAGCAGCATATATATCTCGTATCTTTATTGCAGAGCCAATTCTATCTCTTTGAATTTCTTCACAACTAATACCAAGCAACGCAGCCGCCTCACCAGGATGAGGGGTAAGAATGGTCTTTGAAGGCATATTTCTACTCAATAAATAGTCTTTATCCAAAATTCTTAAAGCTCCCCCGTCAACAATTAATACACCATCATGGTCTTCACAAAATTTTAATGTTATTTGCAAAGCTTCTTTGGACCAAGGAGATTGACTAAGCCCAACACCGCACAAAATTGTATCTTTTTGATCTAAACACCCAGATAGGTTTTTGGGATTCGAAATATCTTGAGTCATTACTTCAGGCATTCTTAATAAGGAAGGTTTAATTGTTTCTTTTTGTGAAGCTAGTGTAACTAAACCACCTCCAGACATTAAAGCGGCTTCGGAGGCAAGAATTCCTGCTCCTCCCATTCCACTATCTCCACCAATAATTAGTATCCTCCCATAATTTCCTTTATGTGAATTTTGTTCTCTCGGTTTTATGAGCCCAATTACATCAGAAAACTCAAAGCCGGAGCCAATCATTTTTCAGGACTAGTATGAAAAAAAGCAATTCTATCTGCGTGGAAAGAGCCAATATAAACAATCCCATTATTAGGCAAAGCAACAGTTGGCAAGCCAAAGGCAGCTCTTCTAAATTGATATTTATCCTCAATCTCCATATTAGTTTTATTTATTTTAATTATTGAAAACGGAAGAGAGCATGAGATTGCATAAATGCAAGTAGGTGAGTCCCCAGCCTGATGATTTAACTCTGTAACCCAAATATATTCACCATCTATCACTAAGTTATCAGGGCCTTCCACGAAAACAGATTTATCTAATTTTTGTTCACTTATATTATAAGTCTTTACATAATCTCCAGAGTTATACGCTATGTATATTAAATTTGACTCCTCATCTAAGACTATTCCATTTGGCTGACTTCCATCAGAGCCCGGAACAATATTAAATCTATCTCCATTCCAAAATTTAACATGACCAGTTGTTTTTTTAAGTAGTGAGTCAACCAACCATTCATTCCAAGTAATGCCCCTATCAAACATATAGGTAGCATAAAAATTAGTATTTTTTAAAAATGTAATATCATTAAGATAAATATTTGGATCAGCATTAATACAACCCCTCCATCGAAGTTCCCATGCGTTATCTGACTCGAACAGTTCAAACATCTCAACAGTCTCTTTAGGCTTATGATTAATAACACCAATTTGATAGAGACCATCCTCTCTTTCAATTATATCTATGCCATGAGTATTAAATTCATCTAAAGGGTCTCTTGAGCAAGTTTTATGCCCCCAGTCATTTTGCTCAAATGTAAGAGTAGGCTCTATTATTTTCCTATCATCTAATCTCATGAGCTTTATAAACGAAGATTCATTTTTACCAAACGGCTCAATGCCACCTAGCTCGCTAATAACTAGCCACTTGCCATCAGGTGTCATCACCATATCTTCGGGATTATCAAAACCACAAACGACATCTATAACTTCATCAGATATACATTTTTCAATATTTTTTTCAGGCCCTAAGTAATCTCTTGTAATAACCAAAAAAGCTAAAGAAATAAATACTAGAGAAACGACAGGCGCCCATTTATAGTAATTTCTTAAAAAGACAGTAAGAATTTTTTTAACAGAATCAAAGTAAAATATTATTACAACTCCTCTTATCATTAGAAGAATGCCTATTATAAAAGTAACTAAGGTCCACAATGTCTCTTGCCAGTAAGAATAGCTCGTTGAAAAAAATATAAGAATTAAACCAATAATAGCTGTTATAAGACCAAGCGGAGTAACATTGGTTGCTTTTAAAAATTTATTAGCAACAGGCATTATGAGGGGCTTTATTAAAATTAGTACAGCTAAAAATAAAAAAACAAAGAAATAAAAGTAGTTCATATTAATAAAGACCTGATTCACGCAAAATTAAATCTATCAACTCAATTGGTTTATCAAGGGGGACGTGATGAGCAGATCCAGGAATATTAATGAATTTCATCCTGTCAGAGTATGCCAATTTCGCATTTTCTAAAAGCTTCCCTGATGTAAGAAGGCTATCCTCACCATGAACAAATGAGGCAGGACATTCAAAAGAAAACTTATAACCAAACAATCTTTCCAAGCCAGTAAACATCCTGTCATCAAACTTCCATCTCCATCCGTCCTCAGTATGTTTTATTGAATGTTCAGCAATATATCTAAGGTACCAATCATTTTCACAGTCTTGCTTAGGCATTAATCTAAATCTCTGCAAGAGTGTTTCTTTATCCTCATAAAATTTAATCATTCTTAAAGGCCCATTTTTTTTGTGCTCAGAATTATCATAATTAGGCGGCCTAATAAAAGTATCAACTATCATTAGCCCATCTATTAGATCCTTCTCTTCAGTGCCAACATAACCAGCAACATGGCCACCTAACGAGTGGCCAACAAGATATACACAATTTAAATTGTGAAGGTCCTTTTCAGCCTTAATAACATTTGTAACACAGCTGCCGAAATCTTCGACTTTATACCTTTCTCTAAATTCTGAATCTCCCATTCCAGGAAGATCTATTGCAACAACA
Organism: uncultured SAR86 cluster bacterium; assembly: GCA_938075575.1. GTDB lineage: Bacteria > Pseudomonadota > Gammaproteobacteria > Magnimaribacterales > D2472 > CAJQGY01. The sequence continues at coordinate 4,640 of CALJHI010000089.1, forward strand.
TTAGCTTTATTATTTAAGTTAGGCCCAATTGGATACCACCATTTTTTATGTGCACCAGTCCCGTGAACAAGTACAATTAGGTTTTCGCTGCTTGTTTTTGCTTTCCAGAATGCATAACTAACATTTCCATCAATAGTTTTTAAAATTTTTTCTTGCGGCTTTTGATTAATTGCCGCATGGAACCATTTTGGTGCATGAGCAATATCATTCTTAAGATTAGTAGTTATTTTCATAATTAGTATTCTAAGGCATATATAATATTTTTTATGAATAAAAATGATTTAACACCTGCGGCAACAATTTTGCTTTTTAGAGATTCGCCTGAGGGCCCAAAAGTTCTAATGGTCAAAAGATCTAAAAGACCTCCCTTTGAAAACTTATATGTATTCCCTGGAGGTAAAGTTGACGATACTGACTCTCGAAAAGAGGCCGCATCATTTTGTAAAAGTATGACTGATGAAGAGGCGTCTTTTCAGCTAAATATAGAATCAGGAGGTCTTGCATATTGGGTGGCTGCAATTAGAGAGTCTTTTGAAGAGGTTGGCATTCTTATGGCGGAGTCAGAAAGTAAGAAAGTTGGTGAGGATGATTCATACAATACATTGCTCGAATCATATAGAAAAAAACTCAATGCCGGAGACATATTGTTCCATGAAATTTTATCTAAAGAGGACTTAAGTTTATCTTTAGATAATATGAGCCCTCTTTCGCACTGGATTACGCCAAAGATTGAGGCAAAGAGATTTAATACTAGATTTTTTGTAGCCAGTATTCCTAACTATCAAAATGATGAGCATGATGGCAAAGAAATTACAGAAAGCATATGGATCACCCCAGAAAAGGCTCTTGAAAAAGCTGAATCCGGTGAAATGCAGATGATAATGCCAACTTTAAAAAATTTAGAAAGTTGCTGCGGCTTTAAAAGTACAGATGAGTTAATCATGGCTGTAAAAAAAATATCCCCAAAAGATAAACCTTCAATTTTGCCAAAGTTTTTTAAAGAAAACGGTTCTTGGGTTGGGTTATTACCTGGAGACGAGGGCTATAATGACGCCTGATACAAAGCTGATTAGGAAAATTATTGCACCAAATGGCGGAGTCTTTACCGGGGGTGGAACAAATACATATATTATTGGGAGTGATGACCTTACCCTTGTAGATCCAGGACCAATTATCGAAGAACATTCCAAAAATATCCTTGATAATTTTGGCAAGAAAATAAATAGAATTTTAGTCACTCATACCCACATGGATCACTCGCCGCTTGCAACCCCTTTAGCAAAAGAACTTAATGTTCCCTTAATGGGGATGATAATTAAAGACAATCTTGAGTATCAGGACTTATCATTTCAGCCAGATGTTCATCTTAAAGATGGAGAGTTGATTAAAACTGATGAGTATGTGATTGAAGCTATTCATACCCCTGGGCATGCATCAAATCATATTTGTTACTTATTAAAAAACAATAATCATTTAATAACTGGAGACCATATAATGCAGGGCTCTACAGTAGTCATTGCTCCTCCAGATGGGAATATGAAAGATTATTTAGCATCTCTGAAAAAGTTAAAGAATTATAATATAGAGGTTTTGGCTCCTGGCCATGGCGATTACATTCATAAACCCTTTGAGGCCGTTGATTGGATTATTAACCATCGCCTTGATAGAGAAAAAAAAGTATTAGAAAAAGTCAGGGCTAGACAAGTTATTGAATTAGATGATTTAGTTAAAGATGTTTATGATGATGTTGACCCAAGACTTCATAGAATTGCAAAAGCAAGTCTAGAGGCTCATCTAATCAAGCTTCAGGATGATGGTAAGGTATTGGCTGTGGCTAAAACTTGGAAATATATTAATTAATTTTCTTATCAATAGACTTTTTTAAGTTCTCAAACTCTTTCTCATCTGCAGCTTTTTCTAGCTCTTCATTTAACTTATTTACGATTTCTTTCTTAGGAGATTTATTTATTGTTTCTTTTGAATTTGATATGGAAATCAATTTATCTATTTTCTTTGTTGATAACTCAGATTCTCTACCTAAACAGTTTGTAACGGTATCGTTCTGTACAATAGGATTGTGGTGACTGTCTCTACTAATAATATGCTGATGATTGACAGGTTGCTGCATGCATCGAACCATGTCGCCTGAAGATATAATATTTTCAGGCTCAAAGCTATCTACTTTTAGCGCACAACTTTCTAGAAGAACTATAAAAAAAAGAAAATGGAAGTACGGCTTTTTCATACCTATGAAAGGCTTTGTTTATTTTTAACCAAATCACTTACTACATTTGGGTCTGCCAAGGTTGATGTATCGCCAAGAGAATCAAACTCTCCTTCTGCAATTTTTCTTAGTATCCGCCTCATTATCTTTCCTGATCTTGTTTTTGGAAGACCTGGCGCTCCTTGAATAAGATCAGGCTTAGCTATTGCACCTATTTCTTTACCAACAAAATTTTTAAGTTCTACTCTTAACTCTTCCGTAAAAATATTATCAGTCATTAGAGTCACGTATGCATAAATGCCTTGACCTTTTATTGGATGCTCAAATCCTACAACAGCAGCCTCAGCCACTTTTGGGTGAAGCACTAAAGCACTTTCAACCTCTGCTGTACCAAGCCTGTGGCCTGATACATTAAGAACATCATCAACCCTTCCTGTTATCCAATAATATCCATCTTCATCTCTTCTTGCCCCATCTCCAGTGAAATAAATACCTTCATACATACTAAAATATGTATCAATCATTCTTTTGTGATCACCAAAGACTGTTCTTATTTGGCTTGGCCATGAGGACTCCAGAACCAAATTTCCAGAACTCTCTCCATCTAGCGTATTACCATTTTCATCGTATAGAGCAGGCTTAACTCCAAAAAAAGGAAGAGTTGCAGAGCCAGGTTTTGTAGGAGTAATTCCTGATATAGGAGATATCAGCACAGAGCCAGTTTCTGTCTGCCACCAAGTATCTACGATATCGCAGTTAGAGTTACCCACAACCCTATGATACCAGTCCCAAGCCTCTGGATTTATAGGCTCTCCAACAGTTCCAAGAACTCTGAGACTCGTTCGTTTAGTCTTTAAAACAGGATCATCGCCTTGAGCCATTAAAGCTCTTATGGCAGTTGGAGCAGTATAAAAAATATCGAGTTTATGCTTGTCACATATTTCCCAACATCTTGAAGCTGTGGGGTAGGTAGGCACACCCTCGAACATCAATGTGGTTGTGCCGTTAGAAAGTGGTCCATACAAAATATAGGTATGGCCCGTGATCCAACCCACATCTGCAGTACACCAATACTTATCTTGAGGTTTGATACCAAAAATATATTTAAAACTTACATGAGCGCCTAATAAATATCCACCAGTAGAATGTAAAACACCCTTTGGTTTTCCAGTTGACCCTGATGTGTAAAGAATAAACATTGGGTCCTCTGCAGACATCGGCTCTATCGGACATGTCGTGCCAGCATTCTTAGAGATTTCATCATATGAGATATCCAATTCATTATTCCAAGGTATATCCGTTCCAGTTCTTGTAACTACTAAAACATTATTGACCCCACTACATTTAACCACTGCCTCGTCAACATTTCTTTTTAATGGAACAGCTTTACCGCCTCTCATACCCTCGTCTGAAGTAATAACTATTTCACAATCAGCATCAATAATTCTATCTTTAAGTGATTCTGGTGAGAATCCACCAAAAACAACAGAATGAATGGCTCCTATCCTTGTACAAGCAAACATTGCATAGGCTACTTCAGGAATCATCGGCATATATATACATACCCTCGAGCCTTTTTTAACACCAAGGCTTTTTAAAACATTGGCAAATCGACAAACCTCATCATGTAGTTCTTGGAATGTAATTTCTTTAGAGATATCAACCTCATCACCTTCCCAAATAATTGCAGTCTTCTTAGCACTTTCCTTTAAATGCCTATCTATGCAGTTATAACTAACATTGAGCTGCCCATCCTTAAACCATTTTGCTTCAGAAAAATCTCCATTATGGACTTCATCAAAATCTTTACTCCAAGATAAATTATCTTTTGCTAATTTTGAAAAGAAAATATTAGGATTCTCTATGGACTCTCTGTACATAGATTGAAATTCCTCCATATCTTTTAAATGAGGATTTTTTATTTGAGTTTTAGGGCTATAAACTTTTTTTTCAGACACGAGCTAAATTATTGAAGGCTGAGGGTTTATAAAGTTTTTACCCTTTGGATTGGACATTATTTTTGTTATCAATGACTCGTAGTCACTAGCATTTGATTCAAGGTTTATATCAGCAGCATTTATTATTAGCAATGGAGAATCTTCATAATACAAAAAGAATCGAGAGTATGCGTCGTTAAGTCGCTCCAAGTAGTCTAGGGTTAAAGACTGCTCATTAATATTGCCTCTTTTGGTTATCCTATCTTTTAGAACATCAATTGGAGCCTGAAGATAGATAACTAAATCAGGCGTAGGCGCATCTATTGTTAAGTGGTCGTATACATTGTCATATAGTTTCATCTCTTCTTGAGATAAGGTAACCTCTGCAAACAATCTGTCTTTTTGAATTAAAAAATCTGCAACTCTGACATTCTCAAATAAACTTCTTTGCTTAAGGTCTTGTATTTGTTGCATTCTTTGAAATAAAAAGAAAAGTTGTGTCGCCAAGGCTGACTGACTAGGATTTTTATAAAAATTCTTTAAAAAAGGATTCTCTGCAGGACTTTCTAAAAAAGCATCATAATTAAAGGTTTCTGCAATCTTATTTGCGAGCGTGGTCTTTCCAACCCCAATAGGACCCTCAACTGCTATGTATTTTGGAAGTGGGACTTCCTCAAACGCTGGATTCATTTAAATAAAAATATTATTTTCTAATAGATTATCCCAACTCTTTAGAGAATCCAAATTTTTTATATGAATCTTCTTCGTTTTCCTCTTTAATTTGATCTATTAGGTTCTTTTTAAGCGCATCATCTTTCTTTTGAAATTTTTCCCACCATTCTCCAGGACCATTTTTTATATTTGCAGCTCTCTCCCTAACGAGCATAAAATCAAATGCAGCCCTAAACCTAGGGTGCCTTATTAGTTTATAAGGTTGATTTCCAATTCTGCTATGAAGCTTTAGCTGAAGTATCCATATATCTTTAATATAGTTATAAAACTTTCTTGGGACAGCTGTTTTTATTTGTTGGCGTTTAAGGACTTTATCCATAGATCTAAAGAACTTTCTTATGTTAATCCCCTCTTGTGATGCACATTCTTTTAACAGTTCTGGCCAGAGCAATGCAGCAATGAGAAATCCAGGGGTCTTGGACTGATTATTCTTTACTCTATCATCAGTGTTTTTTATAGCCTCAATCATTACTCTTTTTGAATAATCATTTCTGTCAGGGTTTGCAGCAATTAAATATCTTAATAGATTGAACGTATATAGCTTATTAAAATTCTTTTCCCCATTACCATTTAAAAATATTTTACAAAACTCATCAAACATCCTTGCATTAGATATGTCTGACAGAAGGTAGCTTTTGTCGTAAATTGCGTCTTTTATTTTGTTTTCTATTTTAAAGTCAAGTTTTGAGCTAAACCGAATTGCTCTTAGGCTTCTAACCGGATCTTCTTCAAATCTTTTTTGAGGGTCTCCAAGAGAAACAATTACTTTTTTTCTTATATGATTAAGACCATTCGCAAAATCTTTAATTTCTTTATTAAGCGGGCAATAGTAAAGAGCATTTAAAGTAAAATCCCTTCTTTTGCAGTCATCCTCAATACTTCCCCAGTTATTATCTCTTAGTATCTTGCCTTGATCATCTTTTACTATCTGGCTTTGGCCTGACAGAGAGTCCGACCTGAATGTTGCGACTTCTATAAGCTCGTCTCTGCTAAACACATGAACTAATTTGAATCTTTTGCCAATAATTCTAGAAGCCTTAAAAGTTTTTCTTACTTGTTCGGGAGTTGCATCAGTTGCTATATCAAAGTCTTTAGGGGACATATCACATAGGATGTCTCTTACACAGCCACCAACTAAGTACGCCTCGTAATTATTTTTTTGGAGCTTATCTACAATTGATATTGCAAATTTACTGATTTTTTTATTATCTATCAAATCAACTCAGTGAGGGCATCTCATTAATAAAGAGTTTAACCATTAAGTTGCTTTTCTTTAATTTCATCTAAAGTTTTACAGTCTATACAATGAGTCGCAGTTGGCCTTGCCTCAAGCCTTTTAATACCTATTTCAACACCACACGAGTCACACCATCCATAGTCATCTTCTTTAATTTTTTCAAGAGAAACACTGATTTTATTTGTAAGCTTTCTCTCTCTATCACGAGTTCGAAGCTCAAATGCAAATTCTTCTTCTTGTGACGCTCTATCAATTGGATCTGCAAATGTTTCACCTTTGGCTCTAAGATGATCAAAGGTTTTTTGCATCTCATCATAAAGATGCTCTTTCCAATTCATCAAAACTGCTGTGAAGTGCCTCTTCATAGCAACGCTCATATATTTTTCATTTTTTTTAGATTTATAGGGAGCTATCTTTGATTTATTTGTTGTAGCTACAACTTTTAATGCGGGTCTCTTTTTGGTTGTTGTTTTCTTAGCAGGGGCTTTTTTAGCAACTGTTTTCTTAACAGGGGCTTTTTTAGCAACTGTTTTCTTTGTTATTTTTTTCTTAGTTTCTTTGGTTTTTTTTGCAGGCATTAGCAATTTATAGTTTTTTAGGGTGGAGAAAATATCAGATACCGGACATATTTACTAGCTTTTTTTTAATTTATTTAAAATTTTGGCGTAACTTTCTTTTGGAATTCTTGGCCCAAAGTTGGTTACAACAAGTGAAGAAGCAAAATTTGCAAATGATGAACACTCTTGAAGATTATGGCCATTCAAATAGGCATGCATAAAAGATCCTGCAAACATATCACCAGCCCCATTGGTATCTATAGGCTTGATATCTTCTGCAGGTGCGTTAACTAGACTGCCATTATTGATCACGGTACTTCCATCAGCGCCTCTTGTCACAGCAGTTAAATAATCTTTTTGTTTATAAAAATTTATTGCACTTTCAATCGAATCAGCCCCGGCAAATGCAATCGCCTCATCGTCATTACAGAAAATCATATCTAGCCCATACGACTCAATTTTCTTAAATCTTTCTTTAAATATTTGAACAAGACCTGCATCAGCCAATGATAGGGCCTTAATAACTTTTTTATCTTTAAGATAATCAAGAACCTTAATTACCGCATTGAAATTATCATCACTTGTAACCATATACCCTTCGATATAGAAGATTTTTGAACTGCCAACAACATCTAAATCAATATCATTTTCACCAAGAAATTCACTTATACCTAACATGCTGATCATAGTTCTTTTTGCATCTGGAGTTACCAAGATTAAGCACCTACCAGTAGGCAAGCCAGCTTCATTGTCTTCTATTCCTATATGATGAACACCAGCATTCTTAAGACTTTTTATATAAAACCTTCCATCTTCGTCATCAGCAACCCTGCAGACATGATGACATCTTGAACCAAAGTTAGATGCTGCTACAAGAGAGTTGGTGGCGGACCCTCCACAATCTGAGACAGATTCATTTTTTAATGTTAATAGTTTTTCCAAGATTGGTTTCTGATCTTCAGCCGAAACCAAGACCATTGAATTTGCCTCTAAGCCAAACTCTTCAAGAAAATCATAGTCAACCATGAATTGGGTGTCCAAGAGAGCATTGCCAAGCGAGCTAATATCATAAGACATTTAGAATTTCTCCATTACTTTTTTTACTTTCGAGAGAGTTTCGTCTAAAACATCCTCGTTATGTGTTGATGATATAAACCCTGCCTCAAACTTTGATGGAGCAAAATAAATACCCTCCAATAAACATTGCGTTAGAAATTTTATAAAAATCTCATCGTTAGTCGAAGCAACTTCATTAAAGTTTTTTGGCAATCTCTCAGCAAAAAAGAAGCCAAACATTCCGCCTATTTGATCGTATGAAAAAGGGATGCCTTTAGACTCCATCATCGATAGCATATTTTTTAATAGGTACTCAGATTTCTTTTCTAAATCATTATATGGATTTTGTGAGAGTAAAATTTCTAATAATGCAGAGCCCGCTGACATAGCTAATGGATTTCCAGAAAGTGTTCCTGCTTGATAGACAGGACCCTCTGGAGCAAGATAGTCCATAATTTCCTTAGAACCTCCAAATGCTCCAACGGGAAGGCCTCCACCTATAACTTTTCCCAAGGCAGTAAGATCTGGTTTTATATTGTAAACCTCTTGAGCACCTCCAAGAGAAACTCTAAATCCTGACATCACTTCATCAAAAATTAACAAAGATCCATTTTGACTTGAAAGTGACCTAAGAGTCTCAAGGAATTGATGTGAACCAGGGACAAAGCCCATATTTCCGGCAATTGGCTCTACAATTACAGCAGCTAGATCATCTTTGATATTGTTGAATACTTTAACAAATGCATCAATATCGTTATAAGGAACGCTATAGGTCAGCTTTGCTAGATCCTCAGGAACTCCAGGAGAGTCTGGCAATCCAAATGTTGAAACCCCAGAGCCCGCCTTGATAAGAAGTGAGTCAACGTGACCATGATAGCAACCATCAAATTTAATAATTTTTTCCTTTCCTGTAAAACCCCTTGCTAATCTGATTGCACTCATCGTAGCCTCAGTGCCTGAGTTGACCATTCTAATTTTTTCAATACTTGGCAATGCTTTTTTTATAAGCTTTGCAACATTAGACTCTAATCCTGTAGGAGCTCCGTAACTCGTTCCAACTTCAACTTGTTTTTTTATAGCCTCTACAATCTTTGGATGTGAATGGCCCATTATCATAGGACCCCATGAGCCTATATAGTCTACATACCTGTTATTATCGACATCAGTTAAATATGGTCCTTTTGCGCTTTTAAAAAATATAGGGTTTCCTTTTATATTTTTAAATGCTCTTACAGGAGAATTTACTCCCCCAGGCATTAATTGTTTGGCTTCTATAAAAAGCCTTATTGATTCTTCTATATTATTCAATTGTTTTTTTATTTCTGAATTGGGCCGCTATCATATCAAATAATCTCAATTCTTAAAAAGCAGAATCAAAACTTAAATACTGCAGCAAGTATTCCTAGCAATAAGAATAGAACAGGAAGCTCATTAAATAGCCTCATTTTAAACGAAGTCCACGCAAGGGTTTCTTTCTCCAATCTTTGTATTATCCTAAAGCAGACCAATTGATACCAAATTAAACCAAAAACAATAGCTAATTTAAGAGATATCCATCCCTGAGACATAAATGAAAGCATATCACCCGAAAGATAGGCCATTAGTAAACCAAAAATTATAGATAATATTCCAAACGGGGTTATGAATTTAATAAGTCTTTTCTCCATACCCAGCAAATGATGTTTGGTCTTTTCATCAGACACTTCAATATGATTTACAAATAGTCTAGGCAGATAAAAAATACCAGCAAACCATGCAACCATAAAAAAAATATGAAAGACCTTGAACCACAGATATAAACCCATAAATATATTTTATATTGTTATTTATAATAATTCAGGACTATATAATAGTTTTGAAGTAAAAGAGTTAAGCCTTACAATTTAAACATGAATGATAATTTTGAACCAAAATCTATAAATATTACTGATTCAGCTAAGAACAGAATATTATCTGTATTAAATAGTAACAATGAATCAAATTTCAGGGTGTATGTTACTGGGGGAGGTTGTTCGGGCTTTCAGTATGGATTTAAGTTTGATAGTGAAATCGCCTTTGATGATGATGTAATAAAATTTGATGAGTTTGACCTTTTGCTTGACTCTTTATCCTACCCATACCTTTTCGGCTCAACACTAGATTTTAAAGAAGATCTTTCAGGAGCAAAGTTTGTAATCAACAACCCCAATGCTAAAACAACTTGCGGTTGCGGCGAGTCTTTTACTATTTAAGTTTAGTTACAGACCCTAATAAGCTTTTCTTGAAAATACCATTACCTGAAAAAACTGTTGATGTTATATTTTTTATCCGTTTATATCCAAGCCAGGCAAAAGCCATAGATTCAATTGCTTGAGGGTTATGCCCATATTCAAATGAAGAGAAAACATCTAGAGAAGTAAGGCTCTTAATTCTCTCAATTAGGAATTTATTTTTTACTCCACCACCACATACAATGATCTCCTTAGGGCTAAGATTATTTTGTTTTATTCCAAGCCATATTGATTTAGCAGTCAACTCCGTTAGAGTTGCAAGCACATCTTTTGGTGACTTTAAAAGTAATGCTTTAGGAATAAAATCGAAGTTAAACAACTCCTTTCCAGTCGACTTTGGGAAAGGCTCTTTAAAGAACTTAACAGATAAAAGCTCTTTAAGAATGTCTTCTGCCACTTTTCCTTTTGAAGCTATTACGCCAGCTCTATCAAATGGCATGTCTAGGTTCTTTTGACAGTAGGCATCCAGCAAAGCATTTCCAGGGCCTGTATCACTCCCAAAGAATTCATTCTTATTTTTTATATATGTAAAGTTAGCTATGCCACCAATATTTAAAATAAGTCTCCGTGTATTATTTTTGTGAAATATATTTTTATGAAATTCTGGAACTAGTGGAGCGCCTTGACCACCAACGGCAATATTCATTCCTCTAAAGTTGTCAACTACAGGCGCATTAATTTTTGCAGCTACAATAGAGGGATCCCCAAGCTGAAGTGAAAAACCTTTACCTTTATCAATCTCGTGTCTCACTGTTTGACCTGATAAAGCAATCCCACCAATATCTTTAATAGGTATACTGCTTAATAGGATAGCCTTTTCAATTGCTTTGAAATACATCTCACCTATATCTTTATTTATTCTTCCCAATGCGCTTAAAGTTACTTGGTTACTAGCAATAAGGTCTTTGATTTCTGTTTGGATTTTTTTTGGAATTTTAGCGCTGTGAAAAAATTTTAATTCTATGGATTTGTCTATAGAAATAAAAGAAATATCAATAGCGTCACAACTAGTTCCTGTCATCGCTCCTATGTATATTGATTTATTCATCTTCTGTTAAAGTTACCCCATAGTTAGAGAATTTTTTCATCTCATCTAACATTAGTTTATTCTTATTAAAAAGAACATCAAAATCTCTTTTCAAATTAGAGGGAATAGGTTCAGCAGAGGGCAGCCTTACTTTAATAGGGTCAGTTCTTTTATTGCCAATTTTAAATTCATAATGAAGATGTGGACCAGTAGCAAGGCCAGTACTGCCAACAAATCCAATAGTTTCTCCTTGGGATACTTTGATACCTCTTTTTATATCTTTTGCGAACTTTTCAAGATGGCAATATCTAGTAGAGTAATCATTTGTATGCTTTAAGACTATCTCCTTACCGCAACCATTTTTAACGCCAACAAACTCCACATAGCCAGTCCCAGTTGCTCTTACCGGTGATCCTCGAGGAGCAGCGTAATCTACTCCATTATGAGCTCTTATGGTATGTAAAACAGGGTGCATTCTATTAGGATTAAAGTGAGAGCTAATATAAGAAAATTCTAAGGGAGCTCTTAAAAATGCTTTTTGCATATTACTTCCTTCTTTATCAAAATAGCCTTTTTTGAGGCCATTCTTTATATATCTGTTGGCAATATAAGTTTTATTTTGATTTGTAAATTCTGCCATCAAGATATCTCCATTCATTACTTTATCTCCGTTTGAATAAGGAGTTTCGTAGATTACTGAGAACTTATCCCCCTCCCTAATATCAAAGACAAAATCTACATCCCATCCAAAAATGTAAGCAAAATCCATGATTACACTATCAGGCATCCCCGAGGCAGCAGCATCCTCATAAAATGATCTTATTATTGTTCCAGATGCATATGATGTTACTAGATCAACATTATTCTTTACTTTTGCAATCTTAATATTATTTTTAAGATTGATAACTATCGAGTTTACTTGGTCTTTTTTGATTTCTATTTCTTCCAGCTCATTGCCCAAATAGCGAAATATAATTTTGTTACCTGGCACAATATTAGTTGCCAGTCCGGCATTTTCTAGACTATAGATTTTATACTGAGTATTTAATGGAACTTTATAATTCTCAAAAATAATAGAAAGTATCTCTCCTTCCTTCACCATATACGTTTGTTGGGTTCTTACTTCATCAAGTTCCGCATCAACACTTTTGCTGTAACTGATCTCTTCTTCTGGTGGGGGCTGATTGGAGCTTTGATCAAGATAAAGAAGCAAAACAGAGATAATTGCAAAAACAAATACAATTAAAACCAACTTAGTTGGAACTTTTTTAAAACCAATCATTCTTCAGATTGTAGATTAAGAAGCTCGGTATTGCCTCCAAAAGCAACAGTATTTTTAGATACAACCTGCTCATTTACAAATTGTGATAAATAATTAGGTCCTCCTGCCTTGCATCCAGTTCCTGATAAGCCCTCTCCACCAAAAGGTTGAACTCCAACTACTGCACCTACCATATCTCTGTTGATATAAATATTTCCAACATTAGCCTTCATACTTATATGATCTGCTCGCGATTCCACCCTTGTGTGGATCCCAAGCGTAAGCCCATAGTTTAAGTTATTAATATCCTTTATGACTTCATTAATTGAATTTGATTTAAACCTTAGGACATGAAGTATTGGTCCAAATTGTTCTGATCCAAGCTCTTCGAGTGAATTAATTTCTACAAGAGTTGGAGGAATATAATTTCCCTCAACGTTTATCTTAGTTTGAAAGATATTATTTGTCTTTGATAATTTTTTTATGTATTGATCAAGATTCTTAAATGCAGTGTCAGAAATGATTGGGCCAATATCATTACAAAAATCATTAGTTGGCCCTACTTCTAAGACCTCCATAGCACCAATTATCATTTCTTTTAATTCTAGATATATCTCATCTTGAACCAAGATAACTCGTAAGGCTGAGCATCTTTGTCCAGCGCTGTTAAACGCAGATCTCATGACATCATCAGTCACTTGCTCAAGAAGGGCACTTGAATCGACAATCATGCAATTCAATCCTCCAGTTTCAGCAATGAATCTGATCATTTCTTCATGATTTGATGAGAGGCTGTTTTGAATTTTTTTTGCTGTTTGTGTTGATCCGGTAAATGCAACGCCTTTTAGATTGCTTGCTTTCGTAAGAGAATTTCCATGAGATCCATCCCCAACAACTAGACTTAAAGCATCCTTAGGCACTCCATTGAGATGAAAAACTTTTGTGATTATATGAGCAAGAATTGGAGTGTGCTCAGA
>CALJHI010000090.1 GCA_938075575.1 uncultured SAR86 cluster bacterium
GCAATTAAGTAACCAGTTTCAGGAAGAAAATCATTACTTGGATCTTCTGCATACAATCTAGCCTCTATAGAATGGCCATTAGAACTTATATCATCTTGCTTATAATCTAAACATTCTCCAGATGCTATTTTTAGTTGTTCATACACTAGGTCAATTCCAGTTACTTCCTCAGTAACAGGATGCTCTACTTGTAATCTGGTATTTACTTCAAGAAACCAAAACTCTTCTGTCTTGTCATCAAAAAGAAACTCAACAGTACCAGCTGATTGATATTTAATTTTTTTTGCAAGTCTTATTGCCGCATCTCCCATTTTATTACGAGTTTCATCTGATATTCTTGAAGATGGAGACTCCTCAATAATTTTTTGATGCCTTCTTTGAATGGAGCATTCTCTTTCGCCGAGATGAATGATATTTCCTTGAGAGTCTCCGAGTATTTGTATCTCTATATGTCGAGATTTTTCTATATATCTCTCAATAAATACCCTCTCATCATTAAACCCAGACCTTGCCTCTCTTTGTGCTGCTTCTATAGATTTTTTAAGATCTTTTTTAGAATTAACTACTCTCATTCCTTTGCCTCCCCCTCCTGCCGCTGCTTTTATTAAAAGAGGATAGCCGATATCGTCTGCTTTTAATGGGTCTGAGGTCATGGGAAGTGTTGCAACACCTGCCTTAAGAGCTAATTCTTTTGCTTTGAGCTTATCACCCATCACGGAGATAATATGAGCAGAGGGACCAACCCAAACTATTTTTTCTTTTTTTACTTTTCTTGCAAATTGAGCATTTTCTGACAAGAACCCATAACCAGGATGAATTGCTTCAGCACCAGTTTTTTTAGCCGCATCAATAATTGAATTAGCATCCAAATATCCCCCATCTTGAAGTCGAACAGATTCATCAGCAGCTTTTACAAACGGTGCACCAGCGTCCGCATCAACATAGACGGCTATACACTTAATGCCCATTTCTTTTGCAGTTTTTATAATGCGAATAGCTATCTCGCCTCTATTAGCAATTAGTAGTGAGTTAAAAATCATAGTCTGAATACCCCATACTCTGTTGCTCCCTCTATAGGAGTGTTATTAACAACCGAAAGACAGAAGCCTATAACTGTTCTAGTATCTCTTGGGTCAATGATCCCATCATCTGTAAGCATGCTAGAGGCGACAAGACCATGTGATATTTTTTCAGCTGCTTCTTCAACCATTTTTCTTATCTGAGCATCAAGCTTCTCATCAAATTTTTCTCCAGTTCTTTTTGCCTTAGCTTTTCTTACTATAGACATGACTTTAGCGATCTGTTCTGAGCCCATTACCCCAATTTTTGCAGTAGGCCATAAAAAGGTAAATCGATTATTGTATGCTCTTCCAGACATAGCATATGTTCCAGCCCCATATGAAGCTCCAACTATAATAGTGATGTGGGGAACATTCGAATTTGAAACAGAATTAATTAATTGAGATCCTTTTTTTATAATTGCCTGCCTTTCAAAGTCCTTACCAACCAAAAAACCAGTAACATTATGAAGAAAGATGAGTGGAATATTTCTTTTATTACATAGCTGAATAAAGCTAGCTGCTTTTTCAGCAGACTCAGGATATATAGGCCCATTATTACCAATTATTCCAACCTGATACCCATGAATACTAGCCCAACCACAGACAATAGTAGGGCCATAGAGTGGTTTGAATTCTTCATATTTAGAGCCATCAACAACTCTAGCTATAACTTCTTTTATATCTACTGGAGATTTAAGGTCTTCGCTTATTAAGCCTAATAGCTCTTCTTCATTATAAATAGGTTCTGATGGGATCTTTTTAGGCTTATCACCATTTTTTACCCAATTAAGATGAGAAACTACTTCTCTACATATTCTAAGGGCATCCATTTCATCTTCAGCAAGATAATCAGAAAGTCCTGATGTTTCTGAATGCATTCTTGCTCCACCCAAAGTTTCTGCATCGGAGTCTTCTCCAGTCGCGGCTTTAACTAACGGAGGGCCGGCAAGAAAAACTTGAGATTGGTTTTTAATAAAAATATTGTAATCAGACATACCGGGCTGATAGGCCCCCCCAGCTGTTGAAGATCCAAATACTACTGAAATTACAGGAATACGAAGTTTTGAAAGCTCGGTCATCTCATAGAAAAATCTTCCAGTCGCTGCAAAATGATCTTGTTGAAGTGTTGGTGCAATAGCTTCTTGTCCGCTTTTGCTTCCGGTACCCATGCTTAAATCACCTCCTGCAGATTCTACAAAGCTAATGAATGGAATTTTGTTATCTCGAGAAATCTCAATAGCTCTTCTCCATTTTTCACCAACATAAACTGTCATAGCACCAGCTTTAACTGAAGGGTCGTTTCCAAAAATTACACACTCAACACCTGCAATAAGACCAATACCTGAAACACAACCACCACCAACTGTATAGTCAGTGCCGTAAGCAGCCAGAGGGCTTATTTCTAGAAAGGGACTATCATCATCAATCACATTGATAATTCTTTCCCTAATAGGCATCTTTCCTCTTTTGGCTAATCTTTCATGATGATACTTACCACCGCCAAGCTCAGCTTGATCTAGAAGGTCATCTATAAAATTAAGCTTTTCTAGCATAGAGCGCTTATTTCGGTTATACAAATCGGTTTTTGTATCTAAGTTTGAATGAATTTGTTGAGCAATATTTTTTGAACGCATATTAGATGTTTTTTATAAAATATAACTTATGGTAATATAATAGTATTAATATTACCAATGTTTAAAAGTATTATAATGACATTGTTTTAATTTTGGGTTTTTAAATGACTATTAAAATTTATACTTGCGAAGGTTCAAGGGGCATGCGACCAATATGGACCGCAGAGGAAATGGGCTTGGATTATGAAGTCAAGGTAATGCCTTTTCCTCCTCGCTTTCTTCATAAAGAATTTTTGGATATAAATATTCTTGGAACTGTTCCTTATTTGATAGATGGAGATGTCCATATGACAGAGTCTGTTGGCATGACTCAATATTTTGTTGATAGGTACGGCCCAACAGAACTAAAAGTAAGTGTAGATGAGCCTGACTACGGAAGTTATCTAAACTGGCTAGCACACTCAGATGCAACTTTAACATTTCCACAAACAGTCTTTCTAAGATATACGCTACAAGAGGCAGGTGTTGCAGACAAGGCAGCCGAAGGCTATAGGCGTTGGTTTATTGCAAGGCTAAAATTATTAGAACAATCATTGGATGATAAAGAATTCCTATGTAGCAATAGATTTACCATTGCTGATATATGTGTAAGTTATGCATTATTTCTTGCTAAAACATTAGGTATCGATGAGGCCTTTAAACCAAATATCACAAGATGGACAAATATGTTATTTGAGAGAGATTCATTTAAAAAAACAATGGCTTATAAATATGAAGAATAAGATCAAATTTCCTCAAGTAAAACACAAGATCCCAATGTTTTTTTTAGTCCTAATTTTTAGTATCAATGCTTATTCAAATAAGGCTAATACTACAAATCATATTCAATCTATTGTTCTAGGGTCTGGATGTTTCTGGGGTGCTGAAAAAGGTTATGAGCAACTTGATGGTGTAATTGATGCTGTTTCAGGGTATTCAGATGGAAGAGGGGTTGAGCCAAATTACAAATCTATTATTAAATACAAAAATAAATTCAATGAAAATAATTTCGCTGAGGTTGTTGAAGTTACTTTCAATGCAAATCAAATAACACTAGAAGATCTTATAATTCATTTTTTAGAGTCGCATGACCCGACACAACTAAATAGGCAGGGCAATGATATAGGCACCCAATACAGATCAACAATCCTTTACACAAATAATAATCAAAAGCCTGTAATAAATAGATTAATAAATGAGTATCAGGCTCTATTAAATGAAGCAGGTTATGGAAGTATTAAAACTTCTGTTAAAAACCTTACTAAGTTTTACAAAGCTGAAAATTATCATCAAGATTATTTAAAGAAGAACCCAAATGGTTACTGTCCTGATTTATCTACAGGAGTGGTATTTAATAAAAGCAATATAGACCCAATAGATAACTCAAAACTTTTAGATGGGAAGCAAATTTTAGTAATTGATTCAAAGGGTTACTGTCCTTATTGTGAAAAATTTAATAGAGATGTTCTTAATGGCTATAATGGCACAATTCCTTATTCAAAAAGAACTTCAGATGAACTCAAGGGAATTAATCTTTCTATCCCTACTTGGGCGACACCAACAATTGTTTTTCTTGAAGATGGTCGTGAAGTTTTTGCGAAACAAGGATACATGAATCCTAAAGAATTTTATAAGGCATTAGGAGAATTTAAACTTGGAAAGACAGAGGCATTTAATGTTGCCTTTAATGAAGGCACAGATGCAAGATTTTGTAAGGAGTATCAAATTTTTAAGAATACTCCGGACGGTGTTTTTGTTGATAAATTATCCGGGCAACCACTTTTTAATACGAAAGACAGATTTGTTTCAAGGTCAGGGTGGCTTTCATTTACAAGGCCTGTAGAGGGATCTACCTATGAGCTAGCTGATAACAGATATGGAATGAAAAGAATCGAAGTGAGGTCTTTGTCTTCAGATATTCATTTAGGCCACGTATTTGATGATGGTCCTAACGGAATGCCAAGGTATTGCATAAATGCAACCGTGCTTGAATTTATTCCAGAAAAAAAGTCAGCTAGCTAATCCATATATTAATCAAAAAGATTTGCTATCCTCTCATATCCTTCAATAAATTCTTCTTTAAACTGTTGAACAGTTTGTCCTGCTGATATTGTTTCATTAACAAGCCCAATACCTTGACCAACCCAATAGGTATCAAGCTCCTTTGCACCCTCATGCCCAAGTGTCGCCTGTTTTGAAACAATTGCCAAAGCTGGCTCACCTACCATAGTTTGTAGAGGCATTGGTAATGGCTCAGGAGCATCTTTTGACTCCCATGCATCAGTCCAAGCAGACTTAAGTTGTCTTGAGTGTTTTCCAGTTCTGCTTTTAGATCTAACTGTTTGGCTTGATGTTGCCTTCACCATTTTTTCTTTTATATTTTCAGAAGTTTCAGCTTCAGTAGTGGGAAGAAAAACAGATGCACACCATACACCATCAGCTCCCATTGCCATTATTCCAGCCATTTGTTCTCCAGTTGCAATCCCTCCAGCTGCTAAGATAGGAACATCGCCCATATTTTTAATTGCTCTCTTAACCTCAGGTATTAAAACCATAGTTGAAACACTTCCACAATGACCACCACCCTCTGTTCCAGAAACAACTAAAATATCAACTCCTGCTTGGACTTGCCTAATTGCATGTTCTTTTGCACCAAGCAAAGCAGCCACTTTTACATTATTTTCTTTACCCATATCTAACATCCATTTAGGTGGAACCCCCAAAGCATTAGCTATAAGCTTTATAGGATGAGAAAAAGCTACTTCAAGTAGTTTTTTTGCACCTTGCTCTTTTAAATTTTTACCAAATCTAGAATCAGATTGAATCTCTATGTCTTTAGCCTCTTCCCCGCCTCTCAAGGATTCTCCATCTACTTCATATTGTTTTAAAACATCAGCCCTGAACTCTCTATATTCTTGAGGGATCATGTTTCTTAAATCTTCAGAAGTCATTGAGGAACCTTTGCCTTCAAAAGTATTTGGTACGAGTATGTCCACTCCGTAAGGCTTACCATCAATATGTTCATCAATCCATTTTAAATCTTGCTCTAACATCTCGGGGGTATGGCCTACTGCGCCAAGAACTCCCATGCCTCCAGCCTTTGAAACTGCAACAACTACATCTCTGCAATGACTAAACGCCACTAGAGGAAACTCTATTTCAAACATTTCACATATGGGTGATTTCATTTTGCTCTCCAATTTTTTTTACTTTCAATAAATCATACTGCAGTTAATTAAATTTGAAAAATTTAGATTCATTTGTAATAGAATATTGTTATGGATAATAATTTTTCTACCCCAGATCTATGTGATGAATTTGGACATACTATTCAAGTCTCTCAAGGAAATTATTCATCATATGGAGCTATTAACAAATTTCATGGCGAAATAGAAACTGTTCTATGCCCAGATGATAATTCTAAGGTAAAAGAAGTTTTGGCTGAAGAAGGCAGTAATAGAGTTCTTATAATCAATGCTGAGGGAGTGAACCATGCTTCTATGATAGGAGATCAAATAGCAACTCAAGCATCTGCTAATGGTTGGTCTGGAATAATAGTAAATGGTTATATAAGAGATCTTGAAGTTTTAAAAACAATACCGATTGGAATCTTTGCAAAGGGGCCTATCCCAAGAAAAACAGAAAAGAGGGGTCTTGGCGAGCGATCAAAAGAAATTTACTTTGATGGTGTAAATATTAAACCTGGTATGTGGGTATATGCAGATATTAATGGGTGGATAGTTAGTAAAGAAAAGTTAATATTTTAATCTTTCCATTTCTTTATCTTTTTCTGCCCATATTTCCTCAATCCAATCCTTAAAATCAGATCTATACTTAT
>CALJHI010000091.1 GCA_938075575.1 uncultured SAR86 cluster bacterium
ATATTATCCCAGTAGATAAAAGTTCTTTAGCGACAACATCGCCAATTTTTTTAATGAGGTCAGAATTTCTTGTTGAGCCTAAACCAATATTATGAGGAAATATAGTAGCTCCAATTACATTATTATGGCCATGAACAGCATCTGTTCCCCATAGTATTGGAACAATCTCTCCATCCACTTGAGGTGATGCTTCGTAGAAGTTTTTACTCACCGCTTTCCAGTCTGAAACAGAGCTATATTTTTCTTTATTTGGAAATTTACCACCGCCATTTAAGATAGTACCAAGTTGAAATTCTTTTGCTTCAAGTGGTGTAACAGCATCTAAATCAGGCATTATTATTTGCCCAACTTTTTGCTCCAATGTCATTTTATTAATCAGTCTTTCTACTTGAGGTATTTCATTATTCGGTATCGAGCAAGATGATTTATGCGACCAATCAACATTAGCCGAAAGATTAAAAGAAAGACAAATTAATATAAATCTCTTCATTTTTAATTAACCAAATGTAAGGTAGGTTAGAGCTAGAATAACTGTGATAATGACCCAGTTAGTATTAAAAGCTTTTGATGTTGAGAAATTAATATCCGATAAATTGATTGCTTTTATCTGATCCTGATAACCTTGCAAATAAGCAGTTAGAAAACAAGCAAAACCCGAAATAAAGAAAACCATTCCCATTCTATGAATATAAGCTAATTCTGGCATGATAAATTTTATTGCTAGGGATAAAACAACTGAAGCAATCGCTGCAATTAAAACAGAGAGTGTGGTAGCTTTTTTCCAAAATAATGCAACTAAAAATATAACCAAAATTCCAGGAGTAAATAATCCTGTGAACTCTTGAATATATTGAAACACTCTTTCGAAACTACCCAAAAGAGGCTTAGCAACTATTGCCGCTATGAAAATTGAAGCAGCTGCAGTAAACCTTCCTACTTTTATCAAGTTAGCTTGTGATGGCTCATTTTTAGAGAAGTTCTTAAATACATCCATGGTAAAGATGGTGCTCACACTATTAGTCATAGATGCTAGAGAAGATACAATTGCAGCAATCAATGCAGCAAAAGTTAATCCAAGCAACCCATTTGGAAGAAGTGTCATCATGCTTGGATATGCTTGATCAGATTTTTCTAACAAGGGAAATAATATTGCCGCGCATATACCAGGAAGCACAATCACAAAAGGCATTAATAATTTTAAATATGCAGCAAACATTACTCCCTTTTGAGCCTCTTTAAGTGACTTTGCTGCTAAAGCTCTTTGTGTAATGTACTGATTAAAACCCCAATAAGCAAAATGACCAATCCATACTCCCGCGCCTACTAATATCCAGATGCCAGGAAGGCTTGAATATGATGGGTTGTCCTTTGAAAGAATCATATCAAATTTTTCTGGTATTTCTTGATAGACAATTTTTAAACCATTAATAACACCGGTTGAATCAGAGATTAAGTTCAATGCTATATATGAAACTGCAAGACCGCCAAATATAAGTAATATAACTTGAATTATATCAGTCATAGCAACAGCTTTTAGACCGCCCGATAGAGAATAAGCAAGAGAGAATAAAGCCAAAAAAACTAAAGCATTTTCAATGCTTATAT
The DNA here is from genome assembly GCA_938075575.1 of uncultured SAR86 cluster bacterium. Classification (GTDB taxonomy): domain Bacteria; phylum Pseudomonadota; class Gammaproteobacteria; order Magnimaribacterales; family D2472; genus CAJQGY01. The sequence goes on from CALJHI010000091.1 coordinate 1,606, forward strand.
CTGTTAAAGCATTTATAGAAAGTGATCCTAGCCATAGGACACTTGTGAGATTAATAAATATATAAACTATTATCCAGAAAAAAGATAAAACCAAGCTCACTCTATTATCAAATCTTTGCTCAAGAAATTGGGGCATTGTGTAAATTTGTTTTTCCAAAAATAATGGAAGAAAGTATTTGGCCATAATAATCAATGCAATTGCAGCTGTTAATTCCCATACAGCTATAGCCATACCAACCACAAAGCCCTCGCCCGACATACCGATAATTTGTTCAGCAGAAATATTAGCAGCAATTAAAGAAGCTCCAATCGCCCACCAAGGAAGAGATCTTCCTGCTAAAAAATAATCTTCAGCACTTCTCTCTTCTCCTTTGGGTTTTCTAGATAAAAAATAGGCCAAGGAAATTAATCCTATTGCATACCCACCAATAATAAGCCAATCTAAATTATTAAAGTACAATCTTATCTCCCCTTAAAATTCTTTTATTTACAAAGATTATTTTTTATTCTATTTATATTTAAAGAAATTCCTTCCCAGTCTTTTTCACTCAACAACTTGCTGCTAATTAAGTCACTTGAACCAACACAAATTACATTTTCAAGGTTTAAATATGAGTCGAAATTAGACTCATTTACGCCTCCTGTAGGTATAAATGAAATATCAGGAAAAACTGACTGAATTGCTTTTAATTTGTTTGCGCCCCCTGAAATCTCGGCAGGAAAAAATTTCAAGAGACTATAGCCTAACTCAGAAGCAAGCATAATCTCTGAAGCAGATTGAACGCCTGGTATCAAATTAAAATTCATATATTTTGCATACTCACACAATGACACTGACAGACCTGGAGTGATACCGAAAGCAACTTTTGAAGATAAAGCTAAATCTATGTCATCTTTAGATCTAATGGTGCCCAAGCCTATAGCTAGATTTGGGTGATCTTGAAAAAGATGCAGTGTATCTCTAACTCTTGCATCTCTAAGCGTTACCTCTAATACTGAACAATCTGCATCTACAAGTGCTTTGCTTATTCCAGCAATATCTTCATTTTCGTAGATAGTTGCCAAAGGAAGTAATTTGTTTTTTAAAAGTAATTCTTTAATTTTCATTAAAAATTGAAGCCCCCTTCCTGACATCTCCAACATTTTCTCTAAAAACACTAAATAGCTCTCTACCAATGCCAAGGCTACTTCCTTCTATATAAACAGCATCTCTTGAATTTAATACCTCATCGTTTGTTAAGTTATTGAAAGAATTATTAATTAAATCAATTTCAATAATATCTCCACTCTTAATTTTACTTATTGGCCCCAAAGCTTTTGCTTCAGGGGTAACATGAATAACTGCAGGAACTTTTCCTGATGCCCCTGACATCCTTCCATCAGTCAAAATAGCAACCGTATGACCTCTTGACTGAAGAACTCCAAGAGGGGCTGTTAATTTATGTAATTCTGGCATCCCATTTGCTGATGGACCTTGTCCTTTTACTACAATAATACAATTTTTATTAAGATCTCCATTTGCAAAAGCTAACTCGACCTCTTCTTGATTATTAAAAACTTCAGCAGGTGCAGTTATATTTTCATTCTGATTCTTTAAAGCAGATACTTTAATTATGCCTTGACCAACATTACCATTCATTAACTTAAGTCCTCCAGAGGCATGGAAAGGATTCTGGTAATCTCTAATGATAGATTGGTCTAAGATTTTAGAAGGTTGTTCCCAGACTAAATTACCATTTTTTAATTCAGCAATATTTCTATAATCATTAAGGCTGTTACCAATAAGAGTATTAACATCACTGAATAGAAAACCGCCATCTAAAAGCGATCCAATTAGAGCTGCAACACCTCCTGCACTATGAAACTCATTCACATCAGCTTTACCGCTTGGATATACACTTGTAAGAGTAGGCACTACCTTGGATAAATCATTCATATCATCTAAAGTAATTTTATAACCGCCGGCTTCTGCCATTGCTATTAAG
>CALJHI010000092.1 GCA_938075575.1 uncultured SAR86 cluster bacterium
ATGAGTTAAATCAGATCAAAACTAGCTTTGGCGATGAGAGAAAAACATTAATTAATGACACAAGAAGAGGCATCACTAATGAAGATTTAATTCCTGAAGAAACAAGGGTATTAACTGTTTCAAGAAGTGGTTATGCTAAAACTCAACCATTAGATGAATATAGAGAGCAAAGAAGAGGCGGACAAGGCAAGGCAGCAGCAAGTGTTAAAGAAGAAGACCTAATTCAAAACCTCTATGTTCTTAGTAGCCATGTTCAAATCCTTTGTTTTACAACTAAAGGAAAAGTGTTTTGGTTAAAAGTTTATGAGATTCCTGTAGCATCTCGGATTTCTAAAGGGAGGCCGTTAGTTAATATGCTCAATTTAGATGATGATGAATCAGTTAGTGAAATTCTCCCTGTGGAAGAATTTTCTGAGGATAAGTTCATTTTTATGGCTACTAAAAAAGGAACTACAAAGAAAACTAATTTAAGCTTATTTGCTAAAAAATATAAGTCTGGAATTAAGGCTATCAATCTTGATGATGACGATACTCTAATTGGCACTGCTATAACAACTGGGGATGATGAAATTCTCTTAGCAGCTTCTTCTGGAAAATTAATAAGATTCTCTGAATCTCATGTTAGACCTATGGGAAGGACTGCTAGAGGCGTTAGAGGTATTAAATTAAAGAAAGATGAGGAATTGATATCCCTAATGGTTGGTGATCCTACAAAGACTATATTATGTGTTTCAGAAAATGGTTATGGGAAGAAAACCAACCTAGATGACTTCCCTTCACATAATAGGGGTGGACAAGGTGTTATTTCTATGAAAACTAGCGATAGAAATGGCCTAATGGTCTCTTCAACCCTGGTAGAAGATAATGACGGTATCATGTTAATTAGTGATAAAGGAACAATGATAAGGACTTCCGTTGAGCAAGTCCCTACATTAAGTAGGAATACACAAGGCGTAAAAATAATAACCCCTAAAGATGGCGAAAAGCTCATTGAGTGCGTGACGATTCCTCATGAAGATGATGAGGACGGAGATCAATGAGAAAGTGGAACTTCTGTGCTGGTCCGGCAGTAATATCTGAAGAAGTTTTAGGTGAGGTAAAAGAAGAGCTGCTTGAATGGGGTAATTCAGGCATGTCTATCATGGAAATGAGTCATAGATCCTCAATATATGATCAAGTTGCAGTCGACGCAAAAAATGATCTAATTGAAATACTCTCAGTACCAGAATCTCATGATGTTCTTTTTCTTCAGGGAGGAGCCACCCAGCAATTTGCTACCATTCCAATGAATTTTGGTCATACTACAAATGAAGCAGACTATATTTTATCTGGTTCATGGTCAAAAAAAGCAATTGCTGAGGCATCAAAAGTTATAAAAGTTAATACAATTGCTTCTTCTGAGGATGGCGGCGGTTTTAATTACGCTCCTGATCCAAGCTCTTGGAAATTTTCTCCAAATGCATCTTATGTTCACTATTGCCCAAACGAGACAATCCAGGGCGTGAGTATTCATGATGCACCAAATATACCTAAACCATTAATAGCTGACATGTCATCAGTTATTCTTAGTGCGCCAATAGATATATCTCGTTTCTCAATGATATATGCTGGAGCACAAAAAAATATTGGTCCTGCAGGCCTAACAATGGTAATTATTGACAAGAAATTTATGGCTGATGACAATGAAGATCTTCCAAATATACTTAGATATTCTAAACATGCGGCATCTAATTCAATGTTAAATACTCCTCCTACTTTTGCATGGTATATGGCTGGAAAAGTATTTAAATGGATTAAGAGGTCTGGTGGATTAGACTATTTTAAAAATCAAAATAACCTAAAAGCATTGACATTATATAGCTTTATTGATGAATCAGACTTTTACCAAAACCCGGTTAAGGTTAAAAATAGATCTATTATGAATGTGCCATTTATTTTAAAAAATCCTTCACTTGATGCAATATTTCTTAAAGAGTCTGAATCAGCTGGGTTATTAAATCTTAAAGGCCATAGATCTGTTGGAGGCATGCGAGCAAGTATATATAATGCAATGCCAATGGAAGGTATCAATGCTTTAATAGATTTCATGAAAGATTTTGAAGCAACAAATGGTTAAAAGTTATGTCTAAAAAAGATCTGGATGTATTAAGAAGAAAAATCGATAAAATCGATAAGGGCATTTTAAATCTTATTCAAGAGAGAGCAAATATTGCTATAAAAGTAGGAAATATAAAAAGCAAAAACGAGCCAGGTAAAACACTTTACAAGCCTGAAAGAGAGTCAAAAATCCTAAGAAGCATTATTGCAGCTAATGAGGGCCCTATATCGGATGAAAGAGTAAGGGTGATTTATAAAGAGTTAATTTCCGCTTGTTTATCTTTAGAGGAGGGCCTAAAAGTTGGTTACCTTGGGCCCGAAGGAACTCATTCAGAAGCAGCAGTTTTGGATCATTTCGGATCTAAGATAAAAAGATTTCCTAATTCAACTATTGATGATGTTTTTTATCAGGTGCTTAACAAAGAAATTAATTTAGGAGTGGTTCCGGTAGAAAATTCTTCTGAAGGGGTTATAAATACAACGCTAAATTGCTTGGCTGATAATAAAGATATCTATATTAATGGCGAAATATATTTAGATATCAATCATCAACTAGCAGGAGCTAAAAATTTTGAAATAAAAGATGCTATTGCTATAGCATCTCATCCTCAAGCACTAGGTCAATGTAATAAGTGGATTGAAAGAAATATTGGCTCAATTAAGAGGCTGGAGATGTCCAGCTCAGCAGAGGCCGCAAAATATGCTAGAGAAAACTCTAATATTTTATGTATTGTTAACACCCTAGCGGTATCAAAATACAAATTAAAAGTTATCAAAAATAATATTCAGGATTATTCAGAAAATAAGACTAGATTTTTAGTGGTTGGAAGAGAAAAAGTTAGCAAGACGGGAAACGATAAAACATCTATGTTAATTCAAACTGAAAATAATCCAGGAGCGTTGTTGCGCGTGCTAACACCTTTTGAAAAAAGGAATATCAATTTAAGCAAGATTGAGACTCGCCCCTCTAGAGATAATATAAATTCTCACGATTTTTTTATTGACTGTGAAGGCCATCAATCAGACAGAAAACTTAAGACAGTAATTGATGAAATTAAAGATTCTGGTGCATATGTCAGATTGCTTGGCTCATACCCTGAATTCATATGAAAGACATACTAGACTTCTTAAATCATGGAATTGATGATCTTCACCCATACGAGCCAGGACGATCTATAGATGAGGTAATCGAAGAATACAAACCTGAGAAAGTTGTCAAACTTGCATCAAATGAAAACCCCCTAGGCCCATCCTCTAAAGCTTTAAATGCTATAAAGAATTTTTCTGAGGACTTGCATCTTTATCCTGATGGGGATGCCTCAAGATTAAAGAGATTGATATCAAAAACTGAAAATATTGATACGAATCAAATAATAATTGGTAATGGTTCCAATGAGATTCTTGAATTATCAGCTAGAGCGTTTTTGAATAAAGATTCAAGCGCCATAATGTCCAAACATGCTTTTGCTGTATACAAAATTGTTACTCAAGCCTGTGGCTCAGAGATCATAGAAGTACCAATGTTGAATTGGACCCATGATCTAGCTCGTTTTCCTGAATCTATAAAAGATAATACCCGTGTATGTTTTGTTGCCAATCCAAATAACCCAACCGGGACATACAATAGCCATAATGATTTTCTAGACTTGATGAAAAAAATACCATCATCAGTTCTAGTAATCCTCGATTTAGCATATTTCGAATATGTTGATGCAGAAGATTATGTAAAACCAAATGAATTATTGAAAGAGTTTAAAAATCTTTTAATAACCAAAACCTTTTCAAAAATCCAAGGATTAGCAAGTTTAAGAATTGGATACGGAATAGGGTCTGAAAAGCTTATTAGCACTTTAAATAAAATTCGCCAACCTTTTAATACCAATACTTTAGCTCAAGACGCTGCTTTTCATGCTATGAGTGATAGAGAACATATATCCAAAAGCATAGAACTGAATCTCTCTGAGAGAGACAGAGTTAATGATGAATTAACCAATATTGGTTTTGAGTGCATACCATCTCAAGGAAATTTCATATCTTTTAAAGGTAATTTTGATGCTCAATTAATTTTTGTAGAACTTATGAAGATGGGAGTTATTGTAAGACCAATATCCTTATATGAAATGCCTGAGTTCTTAAGAGTTACTATTGGTACCCAGGAAGAGAATAATTATTTTTTAAATAAAATTAAGAGCTTGGTAAATGAATAATATTCTTATAATAGGTCTTGGTTTGATTGGAGGCTCAATTGCCAAAGGACTAAACGCTTCTCAATTAGATCTCAAGATATTTGCATCAGACAAGAACCCATCTTCAATTTCTTCTGCTATTGATGATGGAATAATATCTATGGAAATCGATATTAATGATCTTAAAAGCATAAAAGAGAATGATATTGATCTTATTATTATTTCAACCCCAACATCTTCTATAAGAAAAATCTTAAAAGAATTTGAATCATCAGGAGTTCTTAACTCTAATATTACTATCACAGATACTGCTAGTGCCAAAAGTGAGCTTATTAATGAATTTAAGGATGTTAAAAATCTTGTTTTATCTCATCCAATGTCTGGTTCAGATGAGTCAGGGTATTCAGCATCAACTAGCAATCTTTTCAAGAATAAAAAAACTATAGTAATTGATTCTTTTGATGCAGACGAAAAGCATCTACGAATAGTTAACAGATTATGGGAGACTTTAGGAAGCACTTCTATTCTCATGGAGGCCATAGAGCATGATAGGGCAATGGCTTATGCAAGCCATCTACCTCATTTAATTTCTTTTGCCTTAATGCACTCAATCATGAAAGAAGACAATAGCAACATTAATGATTTTGCTGCCGGAGGGCTAAAAGAGTTTCTCAGAATAGCTGGGTCAGATCCAAAAATGTGGGCTGATATTTTTTCAAGCAATCATATAAATATTTCGAACTCACTTAATGAGTTCAAAAACAGCATAGATGAAATTCAAGATAAATTCTCTGATTCTAAGGATCTTGAAGATTTTATATCTAATATAAAAGCATACAAACAAAAATCATTTTGAATTTTCTAGCTAAAAATTCTGCAACTCTTGATGGTGAGATTAGATGTCCAGGCGATAAATCTATTTCTCAAAGAATTGTAATGATCTCATCTCTAATTAATTCTGATATGAAGATTTCAGGATTCTTGAATGGCAATGATCCTATCTCAACAGCCAATGCACTTATTCAAGTTGGAGCAGGGATAAAAATATCTGGAACAGATGTAATTATTAAAAAACAAGATTCAATATTCAAAAGCTCAGACCAACCAATTGATCTAGGAAATTCAGGAACAGGCATACGACTTTTGATGGGGTTTTTAGCTGGCTTAAATATAAAAGCCATATTAACCGGAGATGAGTCTTTGATAAAACGGCCAATGAGGAGGGTTACAGATCCTTTAACCCAAATGGGCGCAGATATTTCTACTACAGACATTGGAACGCCTCCAGTAGAGCTAAACTCTGGAAATATAATCAATGATTTCTTATACAAGATGCCAATTTCCAGCGCTCAGGTCAAATCATCAATATTATTAGCGGCACTGACATCAAAGAAAAAGGTAACAGTTATTGAAAATAAGATTACAAGAGATCATACCGAAAAGATGATTGATTATTTTGGCGGCGATATTCAGGTAGAGACATATAAAAATGGTAGAAAAATCATCCTAAATCCTTCAGAACTTCAACCAAGACAGAATTATAATGTAGCTGGTGATTTCTCATCAGCGTCTTTTTTGATAGTTGCTGGACTAATTGCAAAAAGCTCCAACATCCTTATAAAAAATGTAGGGCTAAATAAAAGCAGATCTGGCTTATTAAATATTTTAAAAGAGATGGGTGCAAATATTAAAATTCACAATCAGCAAGAATCTTGTAATGAAAAAATTGGGGATATTGAAGTTTCTTCTTCAAATTTGAATGGTATTGAGATTGGCGGAACTATCATCCCAAATATAATTGATGAAATACCAATATTAAGTATTGCTGCTGCTGCAGCAAATGGTAAAACAATTATTAAAGATGCTAAGGAATTAAGAGTTAAAGAATCAGACAGACTTGAAGCTATAGCAGCTGGTCTAGGAAAATTAAATGTACCATTTGAATTGTATGAGGATGGTATCCAGATCTCAGGGGTAAATGAATTGAGCCCTGATGATGATGAAATTGATTCATATGGCGATCATAGGATCGCAATGAGCTTTTTGATATCAAGTCTCATATCTAAGAAAGATATTAGAGTGAAAAATTGTGAAAATATTTATACTTCATTTCCAAATTTCTTTGAACTTATGGGTGATATGGGCCTTAAAATGGAAAGGTATGGATAATATTATTACTATTGATGGACCTTCGGCATCTGGAAAAGGATCTCTTACCAGAAGCATTGCAGATAATTTGTCTTTTGACGTTCTTGATAGTGGACTTCTTTATAGAGCATATGCGTATTTGTATGAAAAAGGTGTTCAAACTTCGGAAATTGCTTCATATATAAAAAATTTATCATTTCAATTTAATCTTAATGATGTCCATGTTTATGATAATAAAGAAGAAATTACAACAACATTAAGATCAGAAAAAATTGCTCAAGTTGCTTCCACTTTAAGTTCTATAAAAGAAACAAGGAAGAATCTTTTAGAAATTCAAAGATCATTTTATGATGGCCATGGTCTGGTTGCTGATGGAAGGGATATGGGAACCGTTGTATTCCCAAAAGCTAAGTTAAAAATTTTCTTAACTGCTTCCAGTGAGGTTAGGGCAAAAAGAAGGCATATAGAGTTGCAGAATCGTGGCCAAGAAGTTAATATGCGCGATCTGATAGAAGATATTGAAGAGAGGGATTTAAGAGATAGAACTAGAACATTATCTCCTTTGATCCCAGCAGAAGATTCAGTAGTAATTGATTCTTCAACAATGTCTCTAGATGAAGTATTGAGTTTTACTAAAAAGCTCGCAAAAAAGGAATTTGATAAATGACAGAATCATTCTCAGCTTTACTTGATGAAAGTTTAAGCACACTTGATATGCAACCTGGTTCAATTGTTTCTGGGGTTGTGTTGGATGTTGATAATGACTGGGTAACAGTCCATGTCGGCTTAAAATCAGAAGGAGTTGTATCTCTTGATGAGTTTAGAAACAATGAAGGCGAAGTAAATATCGCTGTTGGTGATGAGGT
>CALJHI010000093.1 GCA_938075575.1 uncultured SAR86 cluster bacterium
AAGAGATAGATAGCTCTTTTGGAGAAAGAGCCCCTCCAAATTTACAAAATACTCCATCATATGGCTGCTCTATGTCATGATCTGTATTTATTTCACTACAACTTATAGATTGAAAAACATCTTCTCTTTTATAATCTACAAGCTTTCTTAACCAATCTTTTCTATGTTCAGAATTAGATAAAAATAGAACCCCTGTATTTATAAAGGATTTAAGATTTTTTAAATAGTAATTAAGCGCATAGAAATATGATTGAATTAAAAAAAAAGACCTAGAGTCGTCCCCAAGTGCAAATTTTGGGTACATTGATGCCCATGGATTGCTTGATGTTTCTGAAGCAAGAGCTGAATTTTTTTCATAAACATCAACAGTGCAACCTTTTAAAGCTAATTTATTTGCTAGTATTGATGCTGATAAACCCGAACCAATAATAGCAATATTTTTTTTCTCAAAACAAGGTTTATCTCCCTTTGAATACAAGCCTGAAAGCATATGCCTCTTTTTATTAAAACCTTTAACTTTATTAACAATAAAACCATTATTTTTAAGATTATTTTTAACTTTTCCAGATGCAGTATATGTTCCAAATGTGGTTTCTTTATTGCTTAATATTGCTACTTTTTGAAAAACTTCATCCTCCCACATTTCCAAATTCTTTCTTGGATCAAAACCATCAAAAAACCAAGCATCTATTAATGAGGAGTTATTTAATACTTTACTTAAGCCGGTTTGAATATCATCAATTACTAACAATAGAGAGACATTATGTCCTTTAATTTCAATTTTATTAATGCCGCCAAAAAGAGCAGGGGTATTTTGCAAGTAAAGATCAATAGCATCAGCAAGGCTTGGATAGTTTGATTTTACTTTAAGAATATCTTCAGGTTTAGGCGCATATTTATCAAAGCTTATAAAATTTAGAGCACCTATCTTATTTTTACATTTTATCCACTCATTTAGAGTTATAAAAAAATTTACTCCAATACCAAACCCAAGCTCTCCAATATTAAATTCATGCATTTTATTAGAAGACCATCTTTTAAGAATACTATTAGATTCAAGAAACACATGCTTAGTTTCATTGATTACATCATTTTGATAAAAAATATCACCATAAACATCGGAAAAAGGAAATTGATCTTTCCAGACAATATCATTAGTTAAGGGTTTTATTGGTCGAGGATTGACGGTAGACTTTGATAAGTTAACTTCAGACATTTATGCGTTTATTTTTATATATATTTATTTTTATTATTGTATCTTCTTGCTCGAAAGAGGTGAATGAATTATCTGATATTCCTAAATTCTCAGATGTTGAAGATTTAATCTCGCACACAAGCGAATTCGATAAAAATATATATTCTTATGATACCCCAGGAGGGCTAATACATATTGCCGTTGGATTTGGGATAGCAAATTCTATTATGATAGAAGGCCAAGAGGGTAATATAATTATTGATGTTACTGATAGCACTTCTGAAGCAGAAAAAGTCTATGCACTCTTCAAAGAAAAAAACCCAAACCCAATTGAGGCAATTATATATACCCACAATCACGGAGATCATACCTTTGGTGCCGAGTATTTTATAGACTCTCAAAAAAAACGGCCAAAAATTATTGCCCATGAATCAACTGATTATTATGTTCAAAGAATTATGGGAATCATAAATCCTATTATCTCAAAAAGAAGTACTAGAATGTTTGGAACAATTTTGCCCGAAGAGCAATTTATAAATGTTGGCATAGGCCCCAGTTTGAATGTATCAGATTCGCCTATTGGGTATGTTAAAGCCGATACGACATTTACTGATGAACTTAAGATAACCATTGCAGGAATTAACTTGGAGCTATATCACGCACCCGGAGAAACAAATGACCAAATCTTTGTTTGGCTTCCCGAGCATAAAGCTTTGATGCCGGGAGATAATATTTATAATACTTTTCCAAATTTATATACCATACGAGGTACAACCCATAGAAATGTAATTGGTTGGATAGATAGTCTAGATCATATGAGGGCTCTTAATCCCCAATATCTGCTTCCTAGTCACACAAAGCCAATTAGCGGAGAAGATGTCGCTGATGCTTTGACTGTTTATAGGGATGCAATCCAATTTATTCACGATCAAACAATAAGATTGATGAATGAAGGTTATTATCCAGATGAGATAATAGAAATGATAGATCTTCCAGAAGAAATTGCATCATCTTCTTTTATTAGAGAGTTCTATGGGACCGTAAGGTGGTCCGTAAAGAGCATATTCAATGGTTATCTTGGTTGGTTTAATGGGAATCCTGCAGATTTAGATCCTTTATCAAGAAAAGAGGAAGCAATAAGAATCTCTGAATTAGCAGGTGGAAAAGAGCAGCTATTTAGTCAGCTAGAAATAGCAATTAAAAAAGAAGACATGCAATGGGGGCTTCAATTAGCTGAGCATTTAATTAACCTAAATTATAAAATTAAAGAAACAAATAGTCTTAAGAGCCAAGCTCTTTATTACGAGGGAATTAGATCATCCAATCCAAATAAACGAAATTACTTCTTAACAGTTGCTATGGAGCTTGATCCTGAATTTGAAGGCTTCCCAGATGTAATAAGGAGTGAATCAGTTGTAAACGAAATTGATACAGACACTATTCTAAATCTTTTAAGTGTTAGCTTAAATCCGGATAATATTTATAAAGATAATTATGCAGTTTGTTTCCAATTCTCATCTGGAAAAGAACGCACTATACGAATAAGGAATAGAGTTGCAGAGATTTCAAAAAACATTAACTCATGTGACTTAAAGGTTACTACTTCTGAAAGTACATTTAAATATATTCTTGCTGGAATAAAAAATCCAGTAGCTCAAATTGCGTCCAATAACGTTAAAGTTGATGGCGGAGAGGTTAATTTCTTAAAATTTTTAACATCATTCAAATAAATTAAATTTATTTCACTAAAGGTGTTGACAATTTAAAATATAAGCGTAATATTAACTTTACCTGCTGAGACCGACCAACAACCAAATGCAGACGGAAGTTGGGGAGAATCAGAAGGAAGAGACCAGAGGGA
>CALJHI010000094.1 GCA_938075575.1 uncultured SAR86 cluster bacterium
AAGATGTCTTTAATTCTCTTATTAAAATGCCAGAAAGATTTGTTGAACATCCTAAACTAGCAGTAACTTTAACAAATATGAAGTTTTCTGAACTTGGAGATTTAAAACCAAATATTAAAAATACTCCTGTCATAAATAAAAATATAATATTAAAAGGCAGGAATGCATTTGAATTTGAAAAGCAATTGGAAAAGCTTGATAGTTTTATAAATAAAAATTGGGGTTTTGATATTGATGAAAGTGGTCGAACTGCCTATGTAAGACCATGCTTAATAAATATATATAGAGAGGATTGTAAAGAACTGATTGAAAAATATATTCCTAAAGTTGGTCAAAAAAATGAATATGATTTTATTCTGGCCTCGCAGGCCTATAGATCACGATCGTCAACAAAAGGTAAAATTGCTAATGTAATTAAGCCGCTATCAAGCTCGCTAAAGCGAGATGGTGTTATGGTAATAACTCATTCTGCTGGCAATGATTCAATAGATGCTATTTTTAAAAAAGCATCAATTAGTAAAGATTTCTTTCCAGATGATGCAAAAGCAATTATTTCCAATTTAGAAAATTTAGATGGTCTTGCTATGGAAAAATTTCAGTTTTCAAAACCTAAAAAATATTCGTATGGTTTCAGAAAAATTCCTAGTGAAGTTGTAAGCCAGATGTCTAGCTCAAGTCTTGACTCTAAAATTGCAAATATTTTTTATATTGCTCAACTTTCAAGTGATGAGATTGAAAAAATTCACTTAAATGAATTAAAAATTAAAAAGCTAAAGAAAATAATTCTCAATCAGGATAAGATATTCTTTAATAATGAAATTTTTTCAATAAAAAAGCTATGAAAATATTGATAATGGGTCTTCCAGGTAGTGGTAAAACCTATCTAGCTGCTCGACTTCAACCTCTTTTAGAGGCTGCTTGGTATAACGCCGATAATGTTCGTGAAATGTCCAATGATTGGGATTTTTCTGATAAGGGCAGATCAAGACAGAGTATGAGGATGAAGTCTTTAGCTGATTTTGAAAAATCTCATGGGAGAGTTGTTATATGTGATTTTGTTTGCCCAACACAAAAAACTAGAGATAACTTTGATGCTGATATAACAGTATGGATGGATACAATTAAGGAAGGTCGATTTGAAGACACAAATAAAATTTTTGAAGATCCCTCACCTTTAGATATTGATTTTCATGTAAGAGAAAGGAATGATACTAATCATAAAAAAATAGCAGAGGCTATATTAAAAAATGTTTAACTGGAAAAAGCCAACTGTTCAAATGCTTGGAAGGTGGCAGCCTTGGCATGATGGTCATCAAGCTTTATTTAAGAGATGTGTGATTAAAACGGGTCAGGTTATTATTCAGGTAAGGGATGTTGAAGGAGCTTCTGGAGGAGATGGTCAGGACGATAACCCTTTTAATTGGGATGAGGTTTGCGGCAATATAGAAACTGGCTTAGCTAGAGATGGATTTACCAGAGGTGTTGAATACGAAATAATGTTAGTTCCAAATATTACGAATATTTCATTTGGACGAGGCGTAGGTTATGTTTTTGAAGAAGAGTCCTTTGGTGATGATATTCACTCTATAAGCGCAACAAAAATAAGAAAAGAATTAAGAGAAAAAGGCGAGTTAGAATAAATCTAAGACATTCTCAGGTGGTCTGCCAATGACTCCCTTGTCTCCTTTTATAATAATTGGTCTCTCAATTATTTTTGGATACTCAATCATGAAATCTATAAGTCTTTCATCATCATCTTCGAAATTAGATAATTTATTAATTTTATAATCAGCCTCGCCTTTCCTTAATATCTCTTTTGGCATTAGTTTTAAAATACTCAAGATACCTTTGATCATTTCTCTACTTAGCGTTTCTTCTAAATATAAAAATATTTGAGGATTTTTGTTATTTTCCTTAAGAATCTGTAGTGATTGTCTTGATTTACTACATCTAGGATTATGAAAAATCATATAGTCAGCCATCTAGATTACTCTATATTAAAAGTAAGTCCGGCATTAGCTATCAACCTATCAATTAGCCTTGTCCCCATTGATGATGCTGGTGTATATATACCGCCAGATAAATCTTCGCATTCTTTAACAAGACATATAGCACTTTCCGCTATCATCTTAGAAGTTGAGCCGTAACCTGGATCCATATCACCAGCAACTGAAGTGCTTATGATTTTATTATCTATGTCTGCATAGAATAAAACATCATATTTACCGTTTTCTCTAGATTCTCTTGATGGTCCCTCCCCAGGCTTTGGAGCATCAGGCCCCCCAATTGGATTTGCAGACGCAATGATTTTAGCGATTTCTTTGCCCTCATCCCCTGGTCCTGAAATCCACATTTCGTTATATAAGAAATCTTCGCCATATAAATGACCTAAAAGCATATTTGATCTATGAATATTCTTTGTATTTATAGGTGCCATGAAAAATGGTGCAACCCAAACTCCCAAAGTATCATCATATATTGGTTTAGAATCGTTCTCTTGTTGGGGTCCTTGAAACCCCTCTGAAAGAGAAAAAGGATTGGCTAGTACATTTAAAAGCTCAGGATTTGTTTTTAAAGATGCCATCGTAGCCCCAAATGAAGCGGCTGTGCCACCCGAAAACTCTCCCTCCATTACCCTTACTCTTGATCGAACTTTGTGTGCAGTTTTACCAAGCTGCTTTTTCACTTCGTTTTGAAGAAATAGAACACCTAAATCAAATGGAATACTGTCAAAGCCACAGGAAAATACTATTCTTGCACCAGTTTCTTTTGCTTTCTCGCCATGATTGGAGATGATTTCATGCATCCAGCCTGGCTCACCGCATAAATCTACATAGTCTGTTCCGGTCTCAACACATGATTTAACGATATCATTTCCATATAACTGGTATGGTCCTACAGTTGTAAGCACGCATTTTGTCTTGCTCATCATTAAATTGATTGAGTCTATATTATTACTATCAACCTCAATAAGCTGTATTGAGTCTTCTATGCCTAAATCATCTTTAACTTTATTAAGTTTATCAATACTTCTTCCTGCCATAGCCCAAGAAATATTTGTATCTCCTGAGTACTTTGAATTTAGATATTCAACAACAAGTCTTCCAGTAAAACCGGAAGCTCCATAAACAACAAAATCAAACTTTTTATCAGCGCTCATTATTATTTCCTTATTTTTTTTTATTCATCTTATTTTTATCTGCAAAAAATTCTTGTATTTCTCTGACAAAGAATTTTTTGAACACTTGAACTTTCCCATTATTCCTCAGGTCTGCATGAGATAGTAACCATAAATGAATATCAAAGGAATACTTATCTTTTCTATATGGCATTAATTTACTATCTTTTGGAAGCCCAATAGGGCTTGTCATGCTAACAACGATACCTTCTTCAATATATTGATAGACTTCAGAATAAGAATTAGTTCTGAGGACGATAGAAGGCTCTTTTACTAATCCTCTTACTATTGCCTCCATATCAGTTCTTCCAGACTCATCTTTCCAGATAATCCATTCAAGGTCTTCTATCGAAGATCTACCGCTTTGTCTTAGATATGATTCTGAGCCGTAAATATAAATTGGGAGTAAACCCATATCTGTACCGATCATGTCTTCTGCCGGATAGTTAGTTAAAACAACTGAGATATCAGCTTCAAAATTATCAACATCTGCAGAGTTATGGGCTACAAGAACATCAAGTTGAATTTTTGGATACTGTTTAATAAATTTAGCAATAAGGGGTGTAATATTTATACCCCCAGATGATGGCTTGCTAATAACTAGCTTTCCTGATAACTCAGTCTCTTTGTCTTTAAAAACTCTTTGAATTTGGTGAACCTGTTGATCAACTTTTTGAGTTTCTTGCTCTAATGCTAAACCATGTTCTGTAAGAATATATCCTTTGTTATGTCTTCTGAACAATCTTACATTCAAGTCAGATTCTAGCCTATCTATTCTTCTGGCTACAGTAGAATGATTAACTTTCAAAACCTTTGCTGCTGAACTTAAAGACCCCTGCCTCGCAACAGCTAAAAAATATTCTAAATTACTCCAGTCCATTTGTGCATAATCGCACAGATATATGCTAATTGTCGAGAATTTACACTCAACTATATTATGTATATTATTAAATAAATTAAATTAAGGGGTCCTTATCGTGGTTAAAACAATAAGAAATATTGTTATTGGAACTATAATCTTTATATTCATTGTGCTTTTGGCACTTCCAAAAATGCTTGTATCTGCTGGACTTCATCCTGATTACAAAGAAGAAATATTTTCTTTGGGTGACAAAAGAGCCTTAATTATTGCTACAAATCATGGTGTTTTAAGCAAGCCTTATGAATCAACTGGAAAAGCGACCGGATTATTTCTTTCTGAGCTTTCTGTTCCCTATTATAGATTTACTGAATCAGGTATATCTGTTGATATTGCAAGCATTAAGGGTGGTGTGATCCCGTTAGAGCCCTTGCCCTACTTTGTAAAAACAAAAGAAGATAAAAAATTCTTAAAAAACAAAGATGTGATGATGAAGCTAGACAATTCCTTATCAATAAAAAATATTGATTTTGATGCTTATGACATAATTTTCTTATCAGGTGGGTGGGGTGCTGCTTATGATTTGGGTTTCTCTGATTTGCTAGGCAATAAAATTTCAACAGCATATTACTCTAAAAAAGAGCCAATAATAGGTGGTGTTTGCCATGGAGTTTTAGGACTTATCAAAGCTAAAAATAAAGAAGGTGATCTTCTCATTAAAGGAAGAAAGATGACTGGGGTAACAGATAAACAACTCAAGGAACTAGGTATATTCTTCACACCCCAACATCCTGAGACAGAGCTAAGAAAGGCGGGGGTAGCTTTCACGAGTCAGACAAAATTTAAAGATATATTTGCTAATTTAACTGTTGTAGATGATGAAAAGAGATTTGTTACAGGCCAAAATCAAAATGCAGGACATGAAACTTCTTATACAATTATGGAGATACTTTCAAAGCGAGAGTATTAAAATAAATAATTCAAGATATTATGATCAGAGCTGTTAATTAAATCATGCAAGAATGGACTGCATCTCATGATGGCGCTATGTTAATATTACCTGAAGATTCAGAAGAAATTATAATTACTTCAATCAAATAATTATAAATCTATATCGGGGGGATGTAGCTATGGTTGCTTCAATTAAGGAGTTTTTTAGAGTTATCTTTGAGCTTAGGTACATAATACCTTTACTTAAATACCAATGGCCAAAGCCTGATGATCAAGCATCGCTTGCTCACTCGTTCCAGGAATCAGTAGTTAAATTTGGTAATAAGCCTTTTTTATATTTCGAGAATGAGAAATGGAGCTATGAAGACATAAATAAGGCCTCTAATGCCTTAGCTCATAAGCTTATTAATGAGGGTGTTCAACATGGAGACAAAGTTGTTCTCTTTATGGAGAATAGACCAAGCTTTGTGATATCTATTCTTGCACTTAATAAAATTGGTGCTATAGGTGTTTTAATAAATACTAGTTTAACTGGTGCACCTCTTGTTCACTGCATTAATTCATCAGGCTCCAAGAAATGCATCTTTGGTGAAGAATTGGCAACTTCTCTAGAAGGAGTTTTGGGTGAAATAAATATTAAGAATAAAGAAGATATTCTTTGGGTTGAAGATACTAATAACAATCAATGCCCGCAATGGGCCTCAGACATTAAGAATTCTTTAGATTATTCTCACTCTGAAAATTTAGTTGAAACCAATCAAGTTAAAGCAAAAGATACTGCATTTTATATTGTAACAGATCAAGGGATTACAATAAATCAGGAATTA
>CALJHI010000095.1 GCA_938075575.1 uncultured SAR86 cluster bacterium
GCGTTCCATTTACGGATCCAATTGCAGAGGGACCTACCATCCAGAGAGCTCACGATAGAGCATTAAAAAATAATGTTTCCCTGCTTGACATTATCAACCTTGTTATAAAATTTAGAGAAACTAATGACTCAACACCTATTATCTTAATGGGCTATTTAAACACATTTAGTTTTCATAAATCTCTAATTGATCAGTCTGATAAGAATGGAGTTGATGCAGTTCTTGTTGTTGATATTCCTGGAGAGTTAAGCATTTCAAATTATGGTCTTTCTAATCCTAATATTGACTCTATATCTTTAATCTCTCCAACAACATCACAAGATAGAGTGGAAAAGATAGCTAAAAATGCTTCAGGGTTTATTTACTATGTCACTTTAAGAGGAGTGACAGGATCTTCAAATCTTGACGTGGAGGAGATAAATAAGAATATACAAAAAATAAGAAGCTATTCCAATATTCCTGTTTTGGCAGGATTTGGAATTAAGTCCAATGAAGACGCTAAGCTACTTTCTGAATACTCAGATGGTATTATTGTTGGATCCAGCATTGTTGATATGATAGACCAAGAGGCAGAGTCAAAACAATTTGATAGAATAGGAAAATATTTGAGGGAGCTAAAAAACGCAATATCATGAATTGGCTAACAAGATTAATACCTACAATTGGAACTTCAAAATCAAAAAGCAAAGTTCCAGACGGTCTATGGAGCTCCTGTCCAGCTTGTGAATCTGTTTTATACGCTCCTGAGTTAGAAAAATCTCTGTTTGTTTGTCCAAAATGCGATCATCATCTACGAATTGGCGCTAGAAAAAGACTTGATATGTTTTTAGATGGTGGGAAGTATAAAGAAATTGCAGCTGATTTAGTTACAAAAGATCCTCTAAAATTTAAAGATACTAAAAATTATACAAACAGAGTAAAGGATGCAATTGCTGCAAGTGGAGAAAATGAGGCTATTGTAATCGCTTCAGGAAAGCTTGAATCAATGCCGGTTATCGTTGCAGCATTTGAATTTAGATTTATGGGCGGCTCTATGGGTGGGGTGGTTGGTGAAAAATTTGTTCAAGGTGTTGAAGAGGCTATAAAGACAAAAAGACCTTTCATATGTTTTTCTACATCTGGCGGGGCAAGAATGCAAGAATCTATGATTTCATTAATGCAGATGGCAAAAACATCAGCTGCTCTTCAAAAGCTTAAAGCTCAAGACTTGCCATATATTTCAGTGATGATAGATCCAATTTATGGAGGAGTTTCAGCAAGTTTGGCTATGCTTGGAGATATTAATATTGCTGAGCCAGATGCTCTGGTTGGTTTTGCTGGAAGGAGGGTTATTGAGCAAACTGTTAGGGTTGAACTGCCTGATGATTTCCAAAAATCTGAATTTCTCCTTAAAAAAGGTGCGATTGATATGATTGTTCATAGAAAAAATCTAAGAGTTAAAGTTCATGGTTTGCTTGCAAAGCTCCATAAGAAATAATGAACTTTGAAAGATTTATAGGGTTCATTTTTCTTGTTGTAATTGTTTTAAGTTTAGGTTTTATTATTGAACCTCAAGAAGAATACAGAAGCATTCAAATTCAGAAATCTGAAACGCCAATTCTAATCACTGAAGAAGAAACTCAAAAAGAGATTATTCTAGTCGAAGAGGATTCATTGCCCATAGATGAATTAGAGATAAATAAGAATGAAGCTTTATATAATTCTGATGTGACCAACAATACTTCAGAGATAGAATTTTTTGATGAATCTGATTTTGATCTATATGTTTTAAGAGTCCATGTTTTGTCTTCCCTTGAGAATGCTGAAAACCTCTCAAGAAAAATTAAGAGGGGAGGATATCCTTCATTTGTTGAAGAATTTGGAAAGAATAAAGATTTATATGCAATATATGTTGGCCCATTCTTATCTAAAGATGAGATTAGTAGTAACATAGAAGATATTAAAGAAGTTTCTCAAAGCAGCCAGGGAGAGGTTACAAGATGGAAGCTCTAGGTTTAAATATTACTGACTGGATTATATTAGTTATTCTAGTTGCCTCAGGCCTCATGTCTTTAGCAAGAGGCTTTACAAGAGAGTTCTTATCATTATTTCTCTGGGTCTTTGCATTTATAGCAGCCTTAACACTTGAGCATCTAGCTACTCCTCAAGTCTCAGCAATAATTGGCAACGAAGAAGTTTCAAAAATTATTTCATACATTCTTATATTTATAATTTGTTTAATCGCTGGTGGTTTTTTTATTAAATTTATAAGCAGCCTTGTTAAGTGGTCAGGTGCATCGGGTTTTGATAGGTTTTTAGGAGTTCTTTTTGGTTTTACCAGGGGTATGATTTTAATATTTGTTGTTTTTTTACTCCTTCCGGTTAGTTTCAAGCAAAGCGATTTATTTATAAATTCAAAAATATCACCTCTTATAGACGAGTATGCACCAAGAGTTGAAGCTTATTTTAGAGATTTTATAGCCGATAAAGATATTGTTGAAGAAGCTACGAATTTAATAGAACCTTTAATTGAAGATGTTGATAGCAATTCAAGCACTTCAGAAAAGGAGAGCTCTTAATGTGTGGCATAGTTGGTATTTCGGCTGAGTCCAATGTTGCTAGTGAAATTTACGACTCATTGTTAATGCTTCAGCATAGAGGCCAGGATGCTGCTGGAATGGTTGTTTGCGACTCTGAAGGTAACCTTAATAGCAGAAAAGCAAAAGGCTATGTTAGAGATGCCTTTAGGCAGAACCATATGGAAAAACTTGTTGGAAGTTATGGCATAGGGCATGTCAGATATCCAACTGCAGGTGGTGCAGGCAGAGAATTTGCTCAACCTATGTATGTTAATTCACCATACGGAATCAGTCTTGCTCATAACGGAAACTTAACAAACTCTCACGAGCTTGGCATTCAACTTTTTCATGCAGAAATGAGGCATTTGAATACAGACTCTGATTCAGAGGTCCTTTTAAATATTTTTGCTCATGAGCTAGGAAAACAGAGAGAAATATATCCAAAACCAGAGCATATTTTTAAAGCAGTATCCAAAACACATAGAAGATGTGATGGGGCATATGCAGTCATTGCTATTATTACAGGTCATGGAATCTTGGCTTTTAGAGATAACAATGGAATTAGACCTCTCTCAATAGGTATAAGAAAAGGAAATACACGCGATGAATATATTGTTGCATCAGAGGACGCTTTATTTTCATCACAGGGCTTCAAAAAGCTAAGAGATGTTGATCCTGGCGAGGCAATTTTTATAGATAAAAATGGTAACTTCTCTTCTCAACAATGTTCCGATGACCCTCAGTTAAGGCCTTGTATATTTGAACAAGTATATTTCGCAAGACCAGATTCTAAAATTGATCAGATTTCTGTGCATAAATCTAGAATGAGGATGGGCTCTAAACTTGCAGCAAATATTCTTAAACAAAGACCGGATCATGACATTGATGTAGTAATACCTATTCCAGATAGTTCTACAACCGCAGCCCTTGAATTGGCAGCAGATTTAGGCATTCAGTATAGAGAAGGTTTCGTTAAGAATAGGTATATTGGAAGAACATTCATCATGCCTTATCAAGAGGAAAGAAAAAAATCTGTAAGAAGAAAATTAAATATTCTAGAGCTAGAATTTAAAGATAAGAATGTTCTCTTGGTTGATGATTCCATTGTTAGAGGTACTACAAGCTCTAAGATAATTCAAATGGCAAGAGAGGCGGGGGCAAAGAATATCTATTTTGCATCTGCAGCTCCAGCAATTAAATATCAAAATTTATATGGCATCGATATGCCAGATACAAAAGAGCTAATTGCCTCAAATAAAGATCATGATGAAATAGCCAAAGAAATAGGCGCAGACTGGCTTATTTATCAGGAGCTAGATGACCTAATTGAATCTGTAAGAGAAGGTAATCCTGATATAAAAGAGTTTGAAACATCTATTTTTACAGGTAACTATATAACTCCACTTGGAGAAAACTACTTATCTGATCTTGAAAATTCAAGAATAGATGAGTTAAAAATGAAACGCGAAATTTTTTCTAGCTAGGGTTTACAATATTTATTGTAGGTATGTCAGCTGAGTTTGCGCTCTCTACGTAAGTTTCAATCTCATTAAAATTCAAGTATTTATATATTTCATCAGATAATGGATTTATATCTTCCATATATTTTTGATATTCATCAGGAGTTGGAAGTCTTCCAATGACCGATGATATAGCTGCCAATTCTGCTGAGGCAAGAAATACATCAGCCCCATCACCAAGTCTATTAGGGAAATTTCTTGTAGATGTAGATACCACTGTTGAATTTGCTAGAACTCTAGCCTGATTACCCATACATAATGAACAACCTGGTAATTCAGTTCTTGCTCCTGATGTGCCAAAGATATTGTAAATGCCTTCTTCCATCAATTGCTTCTCATCCATCTTAGTTGGAGGAACTACCCATAGACGTGCTTTTGTTCCATTGTATTTATTTAACAAGGTACCAGCAGCTCTAAAGTGACCAATATTTGTCATACAAGACCCTATAAACACCTCTTGTATTTCTGTATTTGCAACTTCAGACAATGGTTTAATATCATCAGGATCATTTGGACATGCAAGTAGCGGTTCTGTTATTTCATTTAAATCAATGTCAATAATCTCAGCATATTCAGCATTTTCATCTGGTTCCAAAAGCTCTGGATTTTCTATCCACTCTTCCATAGCTTGAGCTCTTCGTTCTAATGTTTTGGGATCTCCATAGCCGCTAGCTATCATCCA
>CALJHI010000096.1 GCA_938075575.1 uncultured SAR86 cluster bacterium
TGATCAACGTGGCCCATTACTGTTACTACAGGAGATCTGGTTGATGGTTCATCTTTATATTCGATCAAATTGGCAAAATTTTCTTCCAAGTCCTCTTCTGCTAATGCAATACCGATATGACCAATTTCTTCAACCACTAGAATTGCTGTTTCTTGATCAATAACATCATTGATAGTAGCTGAAACACCTAAAGACATAAGATTTTTTACTACAACACCGCCTTTAACAGCCATTAATTTACCTAATTCTCCCACTTGTATAGTAGAAGGAATTTGAATCTCTTTTTGGATAAATTCAGTGGGAGCTTCAAACTGATGATCTCCATCTGATTTAAATTTACCCTCTTTTCTTTTGTAGGCATTTACCGCACTAGAAAGTTGGTCTTTAACATTAATTTTTCTAGCTGGCCTGCTAGGAGTTTTTGTAACAGTCTTAAATTTTTCTTTTTTCTTTTGCTCTTCTAATTTAAGTCTTGCAGCTTCTTTGAGTTGGTCTTCTCTTTTTTTCTGTTGCTCTTTTAGTTGCTCAGAAGCGGCGGCTCTTTTTGCTTCAATATTATCAGAATAACTCTTTGCAGGTTGGCTGTCAGAAGTTGTCTTACTTTTGGAAGTAACAGTGATATTTCCTGATGAGCTTACTGACTTAGAGATGGGAGCTTTACCGCCTTTAAGTGATCTTAATAAAGCTTGTTTATCAGCGGGTGTTATCTCATCTGAACTGCTTGAATGTTGTAAACCAGCATTCTGCATTCTTTCAATAAGAGCAGAATCTGAAATTTTTAAAATTTTTGCAAAATCTTTTACTGTTAAAGCCAAAATATATCCTCTTATTATTTAAACCAATCTTCTCTTGCTTTCATGATTGCAGTTGATGCAAGATCATCTGAAATTTCTATTATGTCTTGGAGCTCATCTACTGCTAACTCAGCAAAGTCATCTTTATTTTTTATACCCTTATTAATAAGCTTTTGGACGTCCTCTTCTCCAAGCCCTAGATCTGCAAATGAATCGAGGTTATCTTCCTCTTCTGTTATGGCGCCCATGGCATCCATGAGAGCCGCGTCCTCTGCTGAGCTCTTAATTCTTTCTATTTCCTCGTTATTATCAATAAAATTTTCTAAGATGGAATTGTCAACATAAGCAATATCGTCAAATGAAGATAGACCTGCTGATATAATTTTTTCAGCAGTACTTTCATCTATTGCAAGACTATCAATAAGTTTAACCATAAACTCTGTCTCGTCTACCTTTACCTTCGCTTCAGCTTCTTCACTGCTAATAATATTTAGCTCCCAGCCAACTAATTGAGATGCCAATCTTATGTTTTGCCCTCTTGATCCAATAGCTAGAGCAAGATTGTCTTGATTTACTGCAATTTCCATAGATCTGGAATCCTCATCTACAACAATAGAATCAACTTTTGCAGGAACAAGAGCATTAATTACAAGTTGAGCTGGATTATCATCGTAAATCACTATATCTATTCTTTCATTTCCAAGCTCAGAAGAAACTGCCTGAACTCTAGAGCCTCTCATACCAACGCATGCACCTACAGGATCAATTCTTCCATCATTTGTTTTGACAGCTATTTTTGATCTAGAACCAGGCTCTCTTGAAACACCTCTTATCTCTATAATATCTTCATTAATTTCAGGGACTTCAATACTAAATAGTTCTGTTACCATTTCAGGACAAACCCTATCAAGCATTAATTGAGGACCTCTTCCCTCGACTTCTTGAATTTTTAGGATAGCTCTAATTCGATCGTTAATTTTATATATTTCTCCAGGCATTAATCTATCACGAGGTAAAATAGCCTCAGCCTCATTAGATATATCTACAATAATATTGTCTCTGGTTACTCTTTTTACAGACCCGCCTACAAGTGTCTTATTTTTAGACTTAAACTGAGATACAACTTTTTCTCTTTCTGCTTCTCTTACTTTTTGAAGCATTACTTGCCTTGCAGCTTGGGTTTCGATTCTTCCAAACTTTATATTTTCAACTTCTTTAGTAGATATTTCTCCAACCTCAAGTTCAGCTTCAAGAGGTGATACATGTGTTTCTTTATGGAAATATATATCATCTGGATCAGCTACAATCCAACTTCTATGAGTTGAGTAATCACCAGTCTCCCTGTCAATACTGACACTCAGTTCAGCATCTTCGTGGAAATGCCTTTGCGAGGCAGAAGCTAATGCAATCTCTACTGCATTAAATATAACCTCTTTGGTGAGGCCTTTCTCATTTGATACTGAATCAACTACCATTAAAATTTCATTACTTTGCATGTTCACTTTCCTTCATTATTTTTTCAAAATTTGGTTCTAATTTACAAAATTCCATATCATTAAACTCTAATTTATATTCAAGGTTAGATGTTTCTATACTAAGAAAATCATCTTTGCACTCAGAGAGATGGCCATTGATATTTTTAATTCCATCTAATGGTTCTCTCAATTTTATTTTAAAATTTTCACCAATATATTCTTTTAATTGGTCAAAATAAAAAAACCTTCTTTCGATTCCTGGTGTAGAAACTTCCAAAATAAAATCCTCTCCAAGTATTGATTCTAACTCAGCTTCATAATTGAGATCTTTTGAAACATTCTCACAATCATCAATACCAGCTCCTATGTCTGATTCAATATAAACCCTTAGAGTAGGTCTTTTCCTTCCTCGAAGTATTTCTATCCCCCATAGATCACACTCATGTCTATTTATGACAGGCTTAACAATGTTCTCTATATCGTCTTTATTCATTTCTATAAATAAAAAAAGGGCATATGCCCCACAAAAAAAATATATGTATGTGGTAGCGGGGGCTGGATTTGAACCAACGACCTTCGGGTTATGAGCCCGACGAGCTACCAGGCTGCTCCACCCCGCATCGCACCGAAGGTGAAGTTTAATTAAAGGTAGTACCTTTGGTCAAGCTATATATCTATTAATATTAAAAGATATATTGTTATAATTCGCGTTCAGCCGAAGTGGTGGAATTGGTAGACACGCTAGCTTGAGGGGTTAGTGAGTGAAAACTCGTGCGGGTTCAAGTCCCGCTTTCGGCACCAATTAATATTGAATAAGGTTAATTAAGCTTATTCTTCAGGTATAGACTCTGGTTGAGTCTCTTCTATAGCTTCCTCAATTAGAGACGCATCAAAAGCTTCGTCAGTATTATCTGTCTTATAAAGATAAGCCAGGAAAAGTGTCAAAATAAGCCATATAGCTGCTAAAGCAGAAGTTAACTTTCCTAGGAAATTTGATGGTCCTAATGCTCCAAACATTGAATTTGATGAGCCTCCTCCAAATGCAGATCCTAAATCAGAGCCTTTGCCCTGCTGAAGAAGAACCAATGCAATTATAGCTATTGCTAAAACAACACATAAAACCTGTATTAAAGTTATCATCTTAAATTATCCTATTAAATTCATTAACTATCTTGGCAAAAATATTTCCATCAAGTGATGCGCCTCCAACAAGTGCTCCATCTATATTTTTTTTGTTGAAGAAAGTTGATGCATTTTGAGCATTCAAACTACCACCATACAAAACCTTAGGCAGGAAATCATTTGCAGTAGAGGATTGTACAACATCTTTTATATATTCGTTAATATGATTTACGTCATTCGGATTAGGCGTTTTTCCAGAGCCAATAGCCCATAAAGGCTCATATGCAATAACAACATCATGGAGAATATGCATTCCTTTTAGGACATTATCAATTTGGGCTTCAAGAGCCTCTAATGTTCTGCCAGACTGCATCTGCTCAAAAGACTCTCCTATACATAGAACTGGGGTGATATTTTTCTCTAATAAACATTTTAATTTCTTCTTTATAATTTGATCAGTTTCAAAATTCAAAGCTCTTCTTTCAGAATGGCCAATAATTGAGAAACTGCAATCAAAATCCTTTAACATAGATGATGAAACTTCTCCTGTTCGGGGTCCCTCAGCCTCGCCAACATCTTGAGCTCCTAAAAGGATATTTTTATTATTTAATGATGATAAGAATGAATTGAACTGGTCTAAATAAATATTTGGAGGAGCTACTCCAACATGAGAAATGTTATTAGTAATGTTTGATTGAAAGTCTTTGATCCAACTTTGTAACATTTGGCTTGACCCGTTAGATTTAAAGTTAGCTATTATCACAAGGACTTAAGTTTTTGATTTAATCAATTTAGATATATCTGTTGCATACTTTGTAGCTGTTTTTTCATCAGGGGCTTCTACCATGACTCTTATTTTATTTTCTGTACCTGATGGTCTTACAAGAACTCTATCAACGGTTATATCTGATTGTGCCTGAGATACAGCGGATTGTATTTCAGGGTCATTAACGATATCTTTATTATTTACTTGAACAGCTATATTTGCCTGCGGTCTTTTATTGTAGTTAGATAGAACTTCTTTAGGTGATTTTTCCAACATCAATAATGAAGAAATTACTTTTAATGCTGCAACTGTGCCATCGCCAGTGCTTACTAAATCCTTGCTAATGATATGGCCAGATGTTTCTCCTCCCAGCAACCAACCTTTCTCTGATAGTTTTTGACTTACGTACTTATCCCCAACATCAGCCCTTATAAATTTGTATCCAAGTTTGTTCAAGCCATCTTCAAGACCGAAATTACTCATCTTAGTTCCAACAACTCCAGACCAGGGGCCTGATCTATTTGGATTAGCAAATGCCATAATGTAAAGTAAATCGTCTCCGTCTAATATTGAACCTTCGTTATCAACAAGAATTACTCTATCACCGTCACCATCTAATGCGATACCGTAATCAGCTCTATGTTTTATAACTTGCTCTTGAAGAAGTTCAGGGTGGGTTGATCCGCAACCCTCATTAATATTGAAGCCATTTGGCTCAACTCCAATAGGAATAACTTCTGCTCCTAGCTCACTAAAAACAGATGGGCTAACTTTGTAACATGCTCCATGCGCACAATCCAAGACAACCCTCAATGAAGAAAAACTTATATTTGAAGGAACTGTTGATTTGCAAAACTCAATATATCTAGCTCCAGACTCATCAAATCTGGCTGCTTTGCCTATTGCAGAGGTTTCAACCATGTTCATATCTTTTGATAAGATTTTTTCAATTCTCTTTTCTATATCTTTTGAAAGCTTTTCTCCATTAGGCATAAAAATTTTAATTCCATTATCTAAAAAATTATTATGAGAAGCGCTTATGACAAGACCAAATGCATCTCTGAGGGAGCGAGTTAGATATGCAACACCAGGTGTTGGTATTGGTCCTAGAAGTTTTACATCAATACCTGCAGATATAAAGCCAGCTTGCAGTGCAGATTCAAGCATATAACCAGATACTCTTGTATCTTTGCCTATCATAACAGTACTCCAGCCCAGCTCTTTTGCAATAGTGCCCGTTGCATATCCCATTTTAAGACATGCCTCTGGAGTTATTACGGTCTCAACAGGACCTCTTATACCATCCGTGCCAAATTTTAAATTCATAGAAGAATTATAACTCTTCAGCCGGACCTTTTATTGAAGTTTTTTTATTTACTTTATCTGCTGGCTCGTCATCAGACCCTCCATCAGGCTCTCTTGGCTCAGCGCCTACCATAATGTCATCTATTTGATTTGCATCAATTGTTTCGTATTTTAAAAGGGCATCTGCCATGATGTTAAGTTTGTCTAGATTGCTTTTTAAAATCTCATCTGCTTTTGAGTAACAGTTATCGATAATAGATTTTATTTCTTTATCGATTAATTTAGATGTATCTTCACTGATAACTTGAGATGGTGATGAAGCAGACCTTCCTAAAAATGGACTACCCTCATCTTCGCCATACTTAAGTGGGCCTAATTTTTCTGATAGGCCCCATTTGGTCACCATATTTGTTGCAATATTAGTTGCAACTTCGATATCGTTTGAAGCGCCAGTTGTTATTCCTTTGTCACCATTTATTATATTTTCTGCAATTCTGCCTCCAAAAAGAGCACAAATTCTACTCAAAAGATACTCTTTACTTTGCATATAAGTATCCTCTTCGGGCAAGAACATAGTCACACCTAAAGCTCTTCCTCTAGGAATAATAGTTACTTTATAAACTGGATCATGTTTAGGAGATAAGCGTCCAACTATGGCATGCCCAGCCTCATGATAGGCTGTAATTCTCTTTTGCTCTTCACTCAAAATCATTGATTTTCTTTCAGCGCCCATCATTATCTTATCCTTAGCAAGATCTAAGTGACTCTGGTCAATTTTCTTATCAGAGTATCTTGCTGCAAATAAAGCAGCCTCATTTATTAGGTTAGCTAAATCTGCGCCTGAAAAACCTGGTGTACCTCTCGCAATTACAAGCGGATCAACATCTGCGCCAATAGGGACTTTGCGCATATGAACTTTAAGTATTGCTTCTCTTCCTCTTATATCTGGCAAATCTACAACCACTTGTCTATCAAATCTACCAGGTCTTAATAATGCAGGATCAAGAACATCTGGCCTATTAGTTGCTGCAATAACTATAACTCCGTCATTTCCTTCAAAACCGTCCATTTCTACAAGTAACTGGTTTAAAGTTTGCTCTCTTTCATCATGACCGCCACCTAAGCCAGCACCTCTATGTCTTCCAACGGCATCAATTTCATCTATAAATACTATACATGGTGATTGTTTTTTTGCCTGCTCAAACATATCTCTAACTCTAGATGCGCCAACACCAACAAACATCTCAACAAAGTCAGAACCTGAGATAGTGAAAAAAGGCACCTTAGCCTCACCTGCAACAGCCCTTGCAAGTAATGTTTTACCAGTACCGGGAGGACCAACCATCAATACACCTCGTGGAATTTTTCCACCAAGTTTCTGAAATTTTGTTGGGTCTCTTAAAAAATCAACTAGCTCCTGAACATCCTGTTTTGCCTCTTCACATCCAGCAACATCTTTAAAATTAGTTTTTACCTTTCCACCTTCCATTAATTTAGCTTTACTCTTACCAAATGACATTGGGCCGCCCTTTCCAGACATTCCGCCCTGCATTTGCCTCATGAAAAAGAAAAATATTCCTAATAAAAGAATTATTGGGAAAGCTCCTACAAGTAATTGTGACCAAATTGAAGGCTGTTCTATCTTTTCATATACGGCTATAACCCCATGATCTTCTATAGCAAAATCTACAGCCTCATCTTTCTTAAAAATAGGATGTGTTGTTTCAAATTTAGATCCATCTAGCCTATCGCCGGTGATGGTCATCTGATCTCCTTTATAGACCACTTTTGCGATCCTGTCTGATAGAACCTCTTCTCTAAATTGGCTATAACTAATCTGCTCTCTTACATTAGAATTCTCAATATTATTAAAAACAAATATTAAGAAAGATCCTAATATGACCCATACAAATAAATTTCTAAATACGCTATTCATCATTTTTTCTTAGCTCCATACAAATATATTTCTGCCGATTGTTTTTTTGATGCGGCAGGCTTGAAGGTTTGGACAATATTAAATAATTTTTCCATCTCCTTCCTTAAACCTTTAAACATACTATTTTGAAAGGTTTTAATAATAAACTTACCATTGGTTTTTTCAGTATACCTATGGGCTGCTTTTAATGTAAGAAAATTTAGTTTGTAAATATTTTCAGTATCAACAGCATTTATACCAGTAATGTTTGGGGCTATGTCAGAAATTACAAGATTGAATTTATCTTTTAGTTCATTTATTTCAGGGATCTCATCAATATTTTCAATACTATTCTGAAAAAAGCTTACTCCCGGAATTTCATCCATTTCAAGAATATCTCATGCATATATTTTAGAGTTGGGTAATTTTAATTTTAAATAATGAGACCAGCCCCCAGGTGCTGATCCTATATCTAGTATTTTGTGAGAGGTGTTAAGCGATCTTGTTTTTGTAAGTATCTCTTCAAGCTTATATACAGCTCTTGTTTTGTAACCAGATTGCTTTGCTTTTAAAGCCCATTTGTCTGCATGCATTATTTATAGATGCTTAACAGATACAACTTCATAATTTAATATTTTTGTTGGTGTAGTGATAGATATTTCATCATCAACATGCTTTCCAATTAATCCTTTTGCTATTGGCGTATCAATGGAGATATTTCCATTTTCAGGATCAGATTCTAAATTCCCAACAATTTTGTATGTAATTTCAGAATCTTCGTCAATATTGTAAAGTGTTACTGTTGAGCCAAAAACTACCCTTCCTGTCTCGGGTATAGTTAATACATCGATTACTTGAGCGCTTGCTAAAGCACTCTCAATTTCATTAATTTTAGCCTCGGTTAGTCCTTGAAGCTCTTTTGCCGCATGATACTCAGCATTCTCTTTAAGGTCGCCATGAGCTCTAGCCTCTGCTATAGCCTCAGATATTTTTGGTCTTTCAATAAACTTGAGATGATATAGCTTTTCTTTAATAGCTTTTTCACCCTCTTTTGTGATTGGAACATTGGTCATGTAACAATTATAGCAAGATAATTGAAACTAATTGATTTCTTGTAAAGATCTATATAACCAATCCTCTTGATCAGTCTTTAGCGCTTCCATTACTGCAAAAGCTCCAAATATAGTTGTAGTGCAGAAAGTTTTGCTTCTTAAGGCTGATTGCCTTATCGATGATGAGTCTTCGATTGATTGTTTGCCTTCTGTGGTATTTATAACTAAATCGATTTCATTATTTAAAAGGCTATCAACCGTATGCGGCCTTCCCTCATTAACCTTATTGATTTTTTTTACTTCATATCCAAGATTCTTGATGTAGTCAGCTGTGCCTCCAGTTGCAACAATTGAAAAATTACTATCGATTACCAGAGGAACTAAATCGTCAAGATATTTTTTATCTGCATCTTTCACACTAATAAATGCTTGTCCGCCTAAAGGAATATTCTTATTTGCTCCTTTTTGAGCCTTTGCATAAGCCTCTCCAAAACTTCTTCCAATACCCATAACCTCTCCGGTAGACTTCATTTCTGGGCCAAGGATTGGATCTGCTAATGGAAACTTGTCAAATGGCAAGACTGCTTCTTTAACAAAGAATAAATCATTAGGTAATTTAGATGAAAATTTTTGATCTTTTAAAGAGTGTCCAATCATTGCTTTTGAAGCAGCTTTTACAAGTGAATGTCCTATTGCTTTTGAAATAAATGGAACTGTTCTTGAGGCTCTCGGGTTCACTTCAATTATATATATTTCATTGTCTTTTACAGCAAATTGAATATTCATTAATCCAATAATATTTAATTCTTTAGAAATATCTATGGCTTGCTCACTTATTCTATTTTGAACTTCTTCAGACAGGCTATAAGGAGGCAATGAACAACCTGAATCTCCAGAATGGATGCCTGCTTGTTCGATGTGTTGCAAAATACCGCCAATTTCTATGTTTTTTCCATCAGAGACAACATCCACATCTACTTCAATTGCATCGGTTAAATACCTGTCTAACAATACTGGCTTGCTGTTAGACACCTCTACAGCATCGCTAAGATATGAGTCTAATTCTTTATCATTATGAACAAGCTGCATTGCTCTACCACCTAAGACATATGATGGCCGCACTACTATTGGAAATCCTATTTTTTTTGAGGCCTCCATAGCTTCAAGTTTATTTTTAACTGTAGCGTTATTTGGTTGTGTTAGGTCTAGTTTTTCAATTAAATCCTGAAATCTTTCTCTATCTTCAGATCGATCAATAGCATCAACATCGGTCCCCAATATTTTGATACCTCTCTCTGATAAAGTATCCGCAAGTTTTAGGGGCGTCTGTCCACCAAATTGAATAATAACTCCATCAGGATCTTCAATATCAATAATATCTAATATCTTTTCAGCTGTAATGGGTTCAAAATAAAGCCTATCAGAAACGTCAAAGTCAGTAGATACAGTTTCAGGATTGCAATTTACCATTATTGACTCTATTCCCTCTTCTTGCAAAGCTAGAGATGCATGAACACAGCAATAGTCAAACTCGATGCCTTGCCCTATCCTATTTGGGCCACTTCCTAAAACCATAATTTTTTTCTTATTCGAGGGCTTGCTCTCACATACATCGCCATAAGATGAATACATATAACATGTTGAAGTTTCAAACTCTGCAGCACAAGTATCAACCCTTTTAAAAATTGGATTTATATCTAGGGATTTCCTTATTTCTCTTACTTTTTTTTCTGATGAATTGGTAAGTGATCCTATTCTTGAATCTGAAAAACCTTTGATTTTAAGATTTAAAAAATTGTCTTTTTTAATCTCAGAGATATCTTTTCCAATAATTGAAGATTCAATTTGAATAATCTCTTCTAATTGATCAAGAAACCAATAATCAATTTTGGTTAATTGGTAGATTTTATCTTTACTCCAACCCCTTCTTAGCGCATCCGTAACATAAAAAATTCGACTTGGCCCAGGGAATGACAGTTGATATTTTATTTCATCTTCAAAATTAGGGTCTTCAATATCAATAATTGAATTAAAACCATTAAGGTCCTCTTCCATGCTGCATATTGCTTTTTGCATTGATTCTTGGAAATTGCCTCCCATGGCCATGACCTCTCCGACAGACTTCATCTGAGTTGTTAGTCTAGAGTTTGCTTGTGGAAATTTTTCAAAAGCAAATTTAGGTATCTTAGTAACAATATAATCAATACTGGGCTCAAAAGATGCTGGAGTCAGCCCTCCTGTAATATCATTTTTTAATTCATCCAATGTATATCCTACGGATAGCAATGCAGCAACTTTTGCAATTGGAAAGCCTGTTGCTTTTGATGCTAGAGCAGATGATCTGCTGACACGAGGATTCATTTCTATAACAACCATTTTTCCATTTTCAGGATTGACTGCAAATTGAACATTAGACCCGCCAGTTTCAACACCTATTTCTCTTAAAATTTTAAAGGATGCATTCCTCATTATTTGATATTCTTTATCGGTTAAAGTTTGAGCAGGCGCTATAGTAATTGAATCACCAGTATGAACGCCCATAGGATCAAGATTTTCAATAGAGCAAATAATTATACAGTTATCATTACAGTCCCTTACAACCTCCATTTCATACTCTTTCCAACCTATCAGAGATTCATCTATTAGCAGTTCTGTTGTGGGAGATAATTCCAAACCTTTTTCACAAATCTTCTCAAATTCTTTGATGTTGTATGCAATGCCTCCTCCTGTTCCACCCATGGTAAAGGATGGTCGTATTATGCATGGGAAACCAATTCTTTTTTGCACTTCTAATGCATCATTCATGGAGTGTGCTATGCCAGAATTTGGCGTTTCGATATTGATAGACTTCATTGTTTTATCAAATAACTCTCTGTCTTCAGCCTTATCAATAGCTTCTTTATTGGCTCCTATTAGAATAACTCCATGCTTCTCCAGAACCCCTTCTCTTGCGAGTGATAAGGCAGTATTTAATGCAGTCTGTCCACCCATTGTAGGAAGAATGGCATCTGGTTTTTCTTTTTCTATAATTTTTTCAACAGTCTTCCAATGAATTGGTTCAATGTATGTTGCATCTGCCATTAATGGATCTGTCATAATTGTGGCCGGATTTGAATTTACAAGTATTACCCTAAAACCCTCTTCCTTCAAAGCCTTACATGCTTGGGCTCCTGAATAATCAAATTCACAGGCTTGACCAATTATGATAGGTCCAGCACCAATAATTAAAATTGATGAAATATCCTTACGCCTTGGCATGCTCTTCCACCATTAATCTAAATTTATCAAATAAAACTTGTATCTCTTGAGGTCCTGGGCTGGCCTCTGGATGACCTTGAAAACCAAAAGCTGGAGCATCTACCAATTCTATTCCCTGTAGAGAGCCGTCGAAAAGAGATACGTGTGTTGATTTTATATTATCTGGAAGTGAGTCTGCATCAACAGCAAAACCATGATTCTGGCTCGTTATAAATACTTCATTAGTTTTTATATCCTGCACTGGATGATTTGCGCCATGATGTCCAAATTTCATTTTAAATGTTTTTGCGCCAGAGGCTATAGATAACAGCTGATGTCCTAAACATATTCCAAAAATAGGTATGCCGGCATTTAGAAAGAGCTTTATATTATCAATTGCATATTCGCATGGCTCTGGATCGCCAGGACCATTTGAAAGAAAAATTCCATGTGGTGATTTTTTCATGACATCATCAAATGAAGTTTTTGCATTTACAACATCAATTTTTCCTACAGATTCTGTTAAAAGTCTTAATATATTTTTTTTGATTCCAAAATCATATGCTACGACATTAAAGTTTTTTGAAGTCTCAGAGTAATTTGGCCAAGTTCCCTCAATCCACCCATAATGATCTGGAGTTGAAACTTCTTTGGCAAGATCTGTTCCCTCAAGACCTTCAAAATCTTGAGCTTTTTTTATAGCATCGCTAATGGTGATCTTATCTAAGGATGCAATACAGCACCCCATTGACCCATGCTTTCTTATGTGTGAAGTCAAATTTCTAGTATCAATGCCTGAAATAGCTATAGACTTATTTTTAATTAAGAAATTTTCTAGAGATTCGGTGCTCCTCCAATTTGAAGGTTTGTGACAAAAGTTTTTTACAATAATTCCGCTTGCATGAATTTTTTCAGATTCATAATCTTCTATGTTAATACCAGTATTGCCTATGTGGGGATGCGTAAAGGTAATAATCTGCTTTTTATATGAAGGATCTGTAATTATTTCTTGGTAACCTGTCATTGAGGTGTTGAAAACAACCTCTCCAACAGTTGCAATTTCGACACCATAACCATCTCCGTAAAAAATAGTTCCATCTTCTAGTGCCAATATTGATTTAAATGGCACTATAATAGCCCTCTGGCGAATTTATTAATAAAAGAAATGGAAACTTTTTGAAAAGATTTTTCGGATTTTAATGGGCTAAAATTACGAGCTGGCATTAAAATTGTACTTTATAGACTTAGTAGCTTTATGTCTATCTTTTTCTTAAAAAATTATGAAAATTACAATTAAAAATAGTGAAGAAATTAATAAAATGCGAATTGCAGGCAAGCTTGCGGCTGAAGTGTTAGAAATGATTACTCCTCATGTAGTTCCAGGTGTTTCTACTGGAGAATTAGATGATATGTGTTATGACTTTATAACTAATGAACAAAAATCTATTCCAGCTAATGTTGGTTATAGGGGTTATAAAAAAACAATATGCTCAAGCATTAATCAAGTTATATGCCATGGAATACCAAGTAAAAGCAAAATATTGAAAAATGGAGATATTTTAAATATCGATGTTACCGTCCTCAAAGATGGATGGCATGGCGATACATCAAAAATGTTTTTAGTGGGCAAGTGTCAACCTCATAATGAGAGATTAGTTAGAGTTACGCAAGAGTGTTTGTACAAAGCAATTGAGGTAGTTAAGCCTGGAGCATTTTTAGGAGACATAGGGCATGCAATTCAAAGACATGCTGAGTCAAACTATTACTCTGTTGTTGAAGACT
>CALJHI010000097.1 GCA_938075575.1 uncultured SAR86 cluster bacterium
AGTTATTTTTTATATAGGTTATAGAGCTCTTAGGGGTTTTGTATAAAAAATAATGGATGTCACTTTATTTGAAAAAATAATTAATAGAGAAATACCTGCTGAGATTCTATATGAAGATGATCTAAGTATTGTAATCAGAGATATAGCTCCTCAGGCACCAACTCATTTATTAATAATCCCAAAAAAGCCCATTGAGATGATTTCTAAGGCTTCTGATGATGACCAAATGATACTTGGTCACTTGCTTCTAACAGCAAAAAGCATGGCATCTAAGCTTGATTTAAAAGATACATTTAGGCTGGTAATAAATAACGGGGCAAAAGCGGGACAAAGTGTATTCCACCTTCACATTCATTTGCTTTCAGGTAGGTCGATGAGCTGGCCCCCAGGCTAATTAAAAAATATTCCTGCAGCTAGCCCTAGTAAAAATACTATAAATCCAATACCAAATATAAATATTACACCATATTTAATTGTTTCATTGTCTTGCATAATTACCCCCTTAGTAACCCTATAGAATATATTAAAAGTTTTAATTTTTTACAAGATATATTTTTAATATAGAATGATAATATTGACCCTATTAGGAATTAATTTGAAAACTCATTCAAATAAAAAATTTTCAACTCAAGTAAAGGCATGGATTGGATACGACTTTGGAAATTCTGCATTCGTTACAACTGTAGCAGCAGCCTTCTTTCCATTATTCTACCTTGATTTTTGGGCTGCAAATATTGACAAAATTGATGCAGCTTCTTATCAATCATTTGCACTTGCAGCTTCTAATATCTTTTTACTATTTACCGCTCCTCTAATAGGATCATTTTCGGATATATCAAATAGCACAAAATCACTATTTAAAACTTTTGTACTCTTAGGAGTGATATGTGTAGCTATGTTATTTTTCATTAAATCTGGTTCATGGATGTATGCGTTAATATTTTACGCACTTGCTAATTATTTTTTTTCAGCATCTCTTGTTTTATATGACAAGATTTTAGTATTAATCAGCACCCCTGATTTATTTTCTAAAATTTCAGGATATGGTTACGCTTGGGGGTATTTGGGTGGAGGTATTCTATTTCTTGTTAATGCATTAATGACCCTTTACCCATCATCTTTTGGACTAGAATCACAGGCTGATGCAATCAGGTGGTCTTTTTTATCTGTATCAGTATGGTGGGGTGTTTTCTCTATTCCTTTAATACTTACTTTCAAAGATGTTAAAACCGAAGATAGGCAACTTTCTTACTTTGAAAATTTTATAGAGTCTTTTAAAAGCGTTTTTAATACATTTAAAGAGATCTCAAAATATAAAAAAGCTTTTATATTTTTATTAGCATTTTTCTTGTATATAGATGGTGTTCATACGGTAATGTATTTAGCCTCTACTTTTGCTAAAAATCTTGGATTAGAAAACAGTGCCATTATTGTTGGTCTTCTAATAGTTCAATTTGTTGCCTTTCCAGCTACCTTAATGTGGTCAAAGATCGGTGAGCGTAGTGGAGATATTTTTGTAATATCCTTTTCAATAATTTTATATATATTAATTATTTTGTTTACAACAAGATTATCTTCAGCCGTAGAATTTTATTTAATGGCTGCTCTTGTTGGTTCTGTTCAAGGGGGTATTCAGGCTAGCTCAAGAGGTTATTTCGCAAAGCTAATTCCTGAAGAAAAAGCGGGTGAATTTTTTGGTTTATTTAATACTTTTGGTAAAGCTGGAGCATTTATGGGGCCTTTACTAGTAGGTTTCTTTCTTTTGTATTTCCAAGACACAACAATGGCGCTTTTACCGATTATAATGTTATTTATTATGGGCGGACTTTTACTAATCAAAGCTAGATAAATGAAATTACTAAGCAAAGAATCAATAATTTTCTATAGTATTTTAGGCGCCATAACAGCTTTTGTAATTGCACCATTTATTAGAAGTTTGATGGACTTTGATTGGAAAATAGAAATATTAGTTACTACTTCAATAGTAATACCAATCTACATATTTGCTAAAAAGATATTGCTTAAATTTATAATTAAAGACATTAATTAATCTGCTCAAATAGAAGTTTTGGTTTATCTGTAATAATTCCGTCAACTTTCATATCTATTAATCTTTGCATTTCTTTTGGATCATTAATTGTCCAAACAATAACCTTTAAATCTTTTGATTGAATAAAATTTACAAACCGCTTTGTAACTAATTTAATTCCATATTGATATATGGGTATTTGGAGGCAGTCCCCATTAACTTTTTTTCTGTAAATGCCAAAGCTCGCAAGTAAGAGTTGAATAATTTCTTTTGGACCCATTGAAATGCATATATCAGGATAAATTTCCCTGACTATTTTTAGCCTTGAGCTGCTAAAGCTTGCAATACAAACTCTGTCTTGTGAATTATTTTTGTGGATTACTTCCAGGGCTGGAAGGGCAACTTCATCTGTTTTCACATCAATTTGAAAAAATGTATTAGGAAATATCTTTAATACTTCTTCCAGTAAAGGAATTTTACAATTATCAAAAAGAATAATTTTATCAATCTCAGAGCTATGAAGATTATTAAAAGTTATATTTTTACCTGTTAACCTTTTAAGAGTGTCATCATGAAATATATATACCTTTCCATCAGAAGAGAGCTGAACATCAGTTTCTATATACTTGCATCCTAGCGAAATGGAGTACTTGAAGGACTCAATAGTATTCTCAGACGATTCCATTGAACCGCCTCTATGAGCTAGCACCTCTAAACCTTCGTAATTAAGATATGGTTTCATTGTCGGATATTGTAAACATATTTAATGTAAAATACATTTTTAGAATTTTTATCTAAATATGAATAAGTTTGATTCAATAAGGCCATACAATGACTCTGAGGTTTCTTCTGTGCTCAACAGGCTTGTTGAAAACAAACATTTACAGGATTTGTTCATATCATCATCACTTCTTTCAAAGATATCATTTTTTCCATTCACAAGGCTAGTAGCAAAAAAATTACTAATATCTAAAAGTAAAAAAATAAAATCTATATCTGATTATCAAAAGATTTTCGAAGGATTGGTAGAAAATGTAATTTCTAACTCTATTAATAGCTTTGATATTAATGGTCTTGATAGTTTGGATGAAGATGGATCTTATTTATTTATTTCTAACCATAGAGATATAACTCTGGACTCTGCATTGCTAAATTACTCTCTTCATAAAAATAATTTAAAAACAACCAACAATGCTGTGGGAAATAATTTAATGGAGGAGGAGTGGGCTTCGGACTTAATGAGGCTAAATAAGAGTTTTATTATAGATAGAAATGGTAAGTCTAAAAGGGAAATATATAATAGTCTTAATCTTGCATCAGAATTTATACAAACCCGAATCCTTAATTCAAATGAATCAATTTGGATTGCTCAAAAGCAAGGCAGGTCCAAAGATGGTATTGATATGACTGACCCATCTGTTTTAAAGATGATCCATCTTTATTCTAGAAAAAAAGAGGATATTGGTAATTGTTTAAATAAGCTTAATTTAATTCCGGTAGGTATATCTTATGAATATGACCCTAACGATATCGTTAAAGCAAAAGAACTTTACTCAATAATTAATGGGGTCCCTTATGTTAAAAATAAAGGCGAAGATTTAG
Organism: uncultured SAR86 cluster bacterium; assembly: GCA_938075575.1. GTDB lineage: Bacteria > Pseudomonadota > Gammaproteobacteria > Magnimaribacterales > D2472 > CAJQGY01. The sequence goes on from CALJHI010000097.1 coordinate 3,632, forward strand.
AAAGCATAGCTAGTGGGATCCAAAACTATAAAGGGAATGTCTGTTTAAATGTCGGTAAGAAAATATCTTTCGACTCATATAGTTATTCAGAATGCGCGAATTTAATAACAGATAGTATTAATTCGTTGTATATAAATCATCCCACTAATTATGTTGCTAAAAAGCTAATAGAGAACAAGAATTACACATCAGATGACAAATCAGATGCAATTGATTACCTCAAAAAAAGAATGTCACACATCCCCGATGAGATGCATGACATTTTCTTGAGTCAATATAGCAATTCTTTATAGATTATATCCTTGTTCATTGTGTAGACTAACATCCAAACCTTCTTCTTCCTCTTCTTTGGAAACTCTAATATCACCAAACACATTAAGAACTTTCAAAATTATATAAGTAGCTATGCCTGTCCATGCGCATATTACAAGAATGCCCTCTAATTGAATAAGCAGTTGCGAGAGCGGTGTGTTATCAAAACCAGTAGATCCATTTCCTAGAAACCCTTCAGGAGAACCAACTAGGCTTAACATAATAATTCCTAAAATGCCTCCAACTCCATGAACTGGGAACACATCTAGTGAGTCATCAACTTTAAAATATGATTTAACAAGTTGGGTTGCATAAAAACACACCGATCCAGCTAGAACACCTATTAGCATAGCACCAGCAGGTCCTACGGTGCCGGAAGCTGGCGTGATTGTTGCAAGACCTGCAACCATACCTGTTGCTATTCCAATAATGGTAGCCTTACCAGACTTAATCCACTCTATTGCCATCCAGGTAAGGGCACCCAGAGCCGCACTAATATGAGTAACCAACATAGCCATACCTGCGTTGCCGTCTGCTGCAACCGCGCTACCGGCATTAAAACCAAACCAGCCTACCCAGAGCATAGATGCACCAATCATTACCATTGTTCTGTTATGAGGCGGCATCGGCTTTTCAAGAAATCCATCCCTTTTTCCTAGATAGATTGCTATAACCAAAGCACCCACTCCACATGTAGCATGGACAACAAGGCCACCAGCAAAGTCAATTACGCCTTTATTTGCAAGGTATCCACCGCCCCATACCATATGACAGGCAGGAAGATATACAAAAGTGAACCATGCAACAGAGAAAAGACACATAGCTCCAAATTTCATTCTTTCTGCAAAAGCTCCAACCACTAAAGCAGGTGTGATTATTGCAAATGTCATCTGGAAGGTTATAAATACTGTTTCTGGTAATGTTCCTGATAGTGAATCACGACCCACATCATTTAAGAATAATGAACTAAAATCACCTATGAAGCTTCCGGCACCTCTAAAGGCTAAACTATAGCCATATGTCACCCAACATACTGATATTAGGCAAGCTATTGCAAAACATTGCATTAGAACCGACAAAACATTTTTTGTTCTCACAAGCCCGCCATAAAATAATGCAAGTCCTGGGAGTGTCATAAATAAAACCAATGCAGTAGATGTCAAGATCCATGCGGTATCACCAGTATCAGCTTCAGCAAATAAATTAGGCACGAAGAAAATCGATAGTAAAAAAACTATATTTTTATTAAACATTATTACTCCTATATGTAATACATATATACATGCAATTTATATGCCTAAAAAAAAATATGTATAAGATCAATAAAAGTGCAAAAAAAGTGAAAAGAGCTATCAGGGAGATAGCTCTTTTCTGTGGAAAGGCTTAGTTACATATAGGGGGGAAACGTAAGCCTTATAAAAAAGTTATTTAAATTCTGGATAAGCTTCCACACCTATCTCAGAAACATCTAGTCCAACATATTGTTCTTCATCACTCGCTCTAATTGGAAGTACAGAATTGATGACTGATATGGCTATATAGCTAGCGATAAAAGTAAATCCTGCAATTGATACTACACCAACAAGTTGAGGTACAAGACTAACTTCTGTATTTGTTAATGGAACAACTAATACACCTAGAATACCAACAATACCGTGAGCAGATATAGCTCCAACTGGATCATCTAGCTTTAGCGTTCTATCGAAAAACAAGATAGAGAAATAAACTAAAGCTCCACCTAATGCACCAATAAGAACTGCAGCTCCAGCAGAAGGAACACTTGGCCCAGCTGTTATAGCAACCAACCCTGCTATAGCACCATTCATAGCCATAGTTACATCCATTTTACCTGTCTTAAAAAGACTGATTAAAATAGCAGTAACTACACCACCTGAAGCAGCCATGTTTGTATTTAAGAAAACTTGGCTTACCGCAATAGCTGATGCTTCAGTGCTAACGATAAGCTCTGATCCGCCATTAAATCCAAACCAACCTAACCATAAAATCCAAACACCAAGAGCGGCCATAGGGATATTTGAACCAGGCATTGGTAAAGATGTTCCATCAGCAGCATATTTACCTTTTCTAGGTCCTAAAACTAAAACTACAGCCAAAGCAGCAGCAGCACCACAAAGGTGAACTGTTCCTGACCCAGCATAGTCTGAATAACCCATTGAGCTTAGGAAGCCTCCACCCCAATTCCAGTATCCTTGAATCGGATATATAAACCCAGTTAACACGATTGCAAACAAGAAGAATGGAAGTAGCTTCATTCTTCCAGCAACAGCACCTGAAACAATCGACATAGCGGTTGCAACAAATACTACTTGAAAAAAGAAGTCAGCTTGTTGTGAATAATCCATTCCATAGGGCATACCAATCTCTTCATTTGGTAATGAAGTCGATAGACCTATAGAAGTAGATATTGAGGGTATGATGCCTTCAAAAATGTATTCTGCAGGATACATTAAGGCAAATCCACATACTAAGTACATAATACAAGCTATAGAATACAAGCCTATATTTTTCGTTACAATTTCAGATACATCTTTCTTTTGAACAAGTCCTGCTTCTAACATGGTAAAACCAGCTGCCATAAACATAACTAAAGCTCCTGCCATAACGGCATAGAATGTATCCAAAGCAAATGCAATTTCCATAATTTACTCCTTATATTGCCTCTGAACCGGTTTCACCAGTTCTAATTCTGATAACCTCATCTAAAGATGAGACAAATATTTTTCCATCACCAATTTTTCCAGTTTGAGCTGAAGTTGATATTGTTTCAGTAATTAAACTTACTTCATCGTCTTTAGCTAAAACTTCCAATTTTATTTTTGGTAATGTATCTACTGCATACTCAGCACCTCTATACATCTCTGTATGTCCTTTCTGCCTTCCGTAACCCTTTACCTCAGTAATAGTAAGACCTTGAATGCCAGCGTTAACAAGCGCTTCTCTTACTTCCTGAAGTTTAAAGGGTTTAATTATTGCTGTTACTAATTTCATAATAGGGGGGTATGAATATTAGAGGCTAGCAGAAATTGAGAATACTAGAGCGTCTTCATCTGCTCCATATCCATCATCAGAAAAGTCTGTATAAGCAACTGCGCAATCATATGAACCACATGCAAAGCCTTTTGAAATAATGAAATTATTTCCATACTCATCGTATTCACCGTAAGCAAAATCAACTCCGCCTAATGAATATGAAACTTCTGTATAGTCAGGAGCTCCATCTTGACCAAATGCAAAACTTAAACCTAAGTCACCTTTACTAAAACCAAGATAGATTTCTTCAAAAGTAGCATCTGGATCTGAATCAATATACTCATAAGAGATATAGCCAACATCAACACCAACACCTGCTATTTCTGTACCATATCCAAAATACAAATCTAACTCACTACCAGCTCCATTGTTAAAATTAACATTAGAACCCCAGATTCCAGCATAAAAACCATTCTCTGCTGAATAATCAAAACCACCCTGGATAGCGGGGGCGTCTGATTGAGTCATTCCTCTCCAAATATAATCAGATGCAAAACTAACATTTGCACTAACACTAGCGAAAGTAGGTAATGTAATTAAACCTACAAGTAATAATAATTTTTTCATTTTTTACTCCTTAATATGAAAATAATTAATGTTCACCTTCACATAATGCAATTATTGTGCCAAAAGTAATGATTTCATCATTTTGGAATTTATATATAATGTTTCTAACAATTTAGAGGGGTTAAATATGGAAATTAAAAATAATGTTGCAGCTATAACGGGTGGAGCATCTGGTCTTGGCAGGGCTGCTGTAGAGCATTTTGTAGCTAATGGAGCTAAGGTAGCAATATTAGATATTAATGATGACAAGGCTGCTGAAGTTATAGATTTATTAGGGGCAGATAATGTTACTTATATTAAAAACAATGTAATGGAAGAGGAGTCTGTTCAAGAGAGCGTTAAAAACATAAAAGAAACTTATGGAAAATTAAATTTTGTTGTTAATTGTGCTGGTACTGGATATGGTGCAAGAATTTTAGGAAAAAATGGCCCGCACCCTTTAGATATATTTAAATTTATTATTGATCTAAATCTTGTAGGAACTTTTAATGTAATGAGGCTTTGTGCTGAACTTATTGATAAGAATGAACCAGATGATGAGGGTGAGAAGGGCGTGATTATAAATACAGCCTCAATTGCTGGTTATGAAGGTCAAATTGGTCAAAGTGCATATAGCGCATCAAAAGCTGGCGTTATCGGCCTAACATTAACTGCAGCAAGAGACTTAGCAAGGCATGGAATTAGAGTCTGCACAATTGCTCCTGGTATTTTTGATACACCTTTAATGAGTCTTGCAAAAGAAGAGAATAAGA
>CALJHI010000098.1 GCA_938075575.1 uncultured SAR86 cluster bacterium
TTTAACCTTGCAATGGTTCACCTTAGTTTTATTGCGCATGCCTATATATGGGGTGGAAAAAAACCAAGCAAGGTGCTTCCAGAAGTTATCTCGAAACCATGGGTTGAGATATCTAAGATTGTTGGAAGGCCTCCAATTTTAAGTTATGCAAGTTACTGTCTTCATAACTGGTATAGGATAGATAAATCAAAAGACATATCCCTTGAAAATGTTGCCTTAATTACTAATTTTCTTGGCGGTGTTGACGAAGATTGGTTCGTAACAATTCATGTATGTATTGAGAATGCGGCTAGAGACGCTATTACATCAGCCTGTGCAATCTCAAAATTAAAAACAAACAAAGATAAGAAGCTTGATAAGGGTTTAAAAATCATTATTAGGTCTCTTCGTGATGTGAATTCGATATTTTCTCGAATGCCAGAAAAATGTGATCCATACGTTTATTACCATAGAGTTAGGCCATTTATCTTTGGCACCAAAGATAATCCAGATCTTAAAAAAGGCTTAATATATGAGAATCAATTTAATAATAAGCCTCAGTTTTTTAGAGGAGAAACTGGTGCACAAAGTAGCATAATGCCCCTGTTAGATGGGGCTCTTGGTATCTATCATACAAAAGACCATTTAAGGCATTACCTAAATGAGATGAGAGATTATATGCCTCCGGAGCATAGGCAGATGATTGAAAAAGTTGAGAGTATATCTATTGCCAAAGACTTAATAGATGAGTCAAAGAGTTTAACAATAAAATATAACAAGTGCCTTGAGGAAATAAGAAAATTTAGAGCACTTCACTTAGAGTTTGCGGCTTCATATATACACAAGCAATCACAAATTAAAAACCCTTTTGGTACAGGAGGTTCTACAATAAAAGGTACTGGCGGAACACCCTTTATGAAGTATCTAAAAAAACATCGGGATGAAACTGAGCAGCAAAAAAGATAATTAGATTTTAATCCAGTCCTTCTACAATACTAAAGTATCTTGATGATGATTCCTTTGTATGCTTTAAAGCATTTTGATACTCAGTTGATTTATAGCAGTTTTTAGCCGACTCATATGATGGAAACTCTACAAGCACGGTTCTTTCAAAACCATGCCCTTCTACCTCTTCTTGCAAACCGCCGCGAGAAAGAAACTTTCCGCCATGATTTAAAACAATATCACCTGCAACAGAGACATACTTAGCATATTCTTCACTGTTTGAAATATGAGCTCGAACAACCCAATATGCTTTTTTCATTTAAGCTTTAAACTTTAATCTTGTTTCATGCAATATTGGCTCAGTGTACCCACTTGGCTGTACACGGCCTTTAATTGCTAGGTCGCAAGAGGCTTTAAAAGCAAGACCATCATAATCAGGAGACATATTCATATATTCAATATCGCCACTATTCTGAGAATCTACTATTGCAGCCATTTTTTTCATCGCTTCAATGATCTGACTTTCATTAATTAGGCCATGATGAAGCCAATTTGCGATATGCTGACTTGAGATCCTACATGTTGCCCTATCTTCCATTAGCCCAACATTATTAATATCAGGAACTTTTGAACAGCCAACACCCTGGTCAACCCATCTAACAACATAACCCAATATACCCTGACAGTTATTCTCAAGCTCAGATTGAATCTGGCTTTGAGACATTTCTTCTGGTTTAGTATGAACTGGGATATCAAGTATTGAATTAAGATCTGCTTTCTCTCTCGATTGAATTCTAGTTTGCTCATCTGAAACTAATATTTGATGATAATGAATTGCATGAAGGGATGCTGCTGTTGGTGAAGGGACCCATGCACAGTTTGCGCCTGCTTTTGGATGTACTGTTTTAGATTCATACATACCTAGCATCTCATCAGGAGCTGGCCACATTCCTTTGCCTATTTGTGCCCTTCCTTTAAATCCAGTTTCTAATCCAACATCAACATTCCAGTCTTCATATGAAGCAATCCAATTGTGTAACTTTATATCACCCTTAGGTATCATAGGGCCTGCTTCCATACTAGTATGTATTTCGTCACCTGTTCTATCTAAGAATCCAGTATTGATGAATATAACTCTTTCTTGAGCAACTTCTATACATTCTTTTAAATTAACAGTAGTCCTTCTTTCCTCATCCATGATTCCTATCTTTACTGTGTTATGTTCAAGATTTAGCACTTTTTCAACTGCGGCAAATAGGTCGCAAGTAAACTTAACTTCATCGGGCCCATGCATTTTTGGTTTAACGATATATACACTGCCTGTTTTTGAATTTTTATACTTACCTTTACCTTCTAGATCATGCTTAGCAATACATATCGTAAACATAGCATCCATTATTCCCTCAGGCACTTCATTGCCGTCTTTATCTTTAACTCCTGGATTGGTCATTAAATGACCAACATTACGAACAAGCATTGTGCTTCTTCCAGGTAGTGTTATGTTGGATCCATTTTTAGAAATATAGTTTCGATCAGGATTAAGCTCTCTTGTTAATGAAGATCCGTTTTTTAAAAAAGTATCTTTAAGATCCCCTTTCATTAAACCAAGCCAATTTCTGTATATAGCAGCCTTATCTTCTCCATCTACAGCTGCGACCGAATCTTCACAATCCTGAATTGTTGTAATTGCTGATTCAATCAATATATCTTTTATTCCTGCAAGGTCTGTTTCACCAATAGGATGCAATCTATCAATTTGGATTTCAAAATGAAGGTTATTGTTTTTATATAGAAGGCCGATTGATTCGTTGCCATTATTAACATACCCAATATATTGATCTGTATCTTTTAAAGATGATGTAGAGCCGTCAGTTAGTTTTGCAATAAGATTGCTGTCTATAAAATCAAAACCTATTACATTACTGTAGCTCCCATTTTCAAGAGGAATGGTTTCATCAAGAAACTGTTTAGCAAAAGCTATAACTTTTTCTCCCCTTATTGGGTTGTAACCTCCCTCTTTTTTAGCTCCATTTTCATCAGAAATCATATCCGTTCCATAAAGGGCATCATAAAGGCTTCCCCATCTTGCATTTGCAGCGTTCAAGGCAAACCTTGCATTCATAACAGGCACAACTAGTTGCGGCCCTGCAATGGTTTTAATTTCTGGATCAACATTCTGTGTTGAAATTGTAAAATCACCACTTCTAGGAACTATATAGCCAATCTCTTCAAGAAAACTTCTATATTCTTCATGGTTGTGAGGCTCATTTTTTCTATCTAAATGCCACTTATCAATTAAAGACTGGATTTGCTCTCTTTTTTCTAAAAGAGCTTTATTTCTTGGTGCGAATTCACTCACAACATTTTCAAAGCTTGACCAAAAATGATCAACAGATATGTCTAAACCTGGAAGAATTTCATTTTCCAAAACATTTTTGATATGAGTTGAAATTTCTAATCCACAAACAGATTTATTATCTTGCTCAAAGGACTTAGATTTAGTTTTAAAAAAAAGGGATTGAATTTTACTTAAAATTTTCATTAAAAAATTATATATCAAAATTAATTAATATCTAAAGTTAACCTTATAAATAATCCAATGGGTCATAAGACCAAATTCTATCTAGCCTTTTATCAGTTGTGGATGATGAAAGGTTCATAAGAAAATTTCTTCCCTTCACAAGCAAAGGATTTGATAGATGATATAGACGACCCTGGAACTCAGACATCTGTTTTATTTTATTTATTCTATTAATTCTAATTTTCTCATAGAGCGATTGCGCCTTTTGCAAGTCATTAATATTGGCTATAAGAAGCTTTCCAAAGACAAATGAGTCTTCTAGTGCCATACAACCCCCTTGACCTAAAAAAGGCACGATTGGATGAGCTGCATCACCTAACAAAGTTATATTATTATTAAAAAGATTTTTAAGTTGTGGTCTTTGGTAAATTCCCCATTTATGTACTTCATTGGCTTTGCTTAATGTATTTAAAATTTCATTGGGATGCATTGAGAGATCCTCTCTCATCTCCTTTATTGAGCCTCTAGACATCCATTGCTGCTTATATGCTTTATTTGTTTTAACAACACCAACAAAACTTAGAGTATTCTTATCTATTGGGTATGTAACAATATGAGATCTTTTAGATAGGTAGATGCTTGCATGATCTTGATCAGAGGCTACTAGTCCGCGCCAGGCAGAATAACCGCTATATATAGGATCAGAATTTTTTTTAAGAACCACCTCCCTACAAAGAGACTTAATTCCATCGCAAGCTGCTATATGCCTAATAATAAATTTAGATCCATTATTAAAAAAAAGTTTTGATTTATTATTATCTATTCCTTTAAGATCGTGATTAAAAAGAATTTCTCCACCGGAACTTAAATATTCTTCTAGCAAAATCTTATAGAGATTTTCTCTAGACATTGTCCTTAGTAAAGGATCTGCAGAATAAACACACCTGCTATCTGAATATATTCTTGTTCTTGATGTTTGCACAGAGTGATTATGAATATTATTCATTAAATTCATATGCTCTAAGACTCTTAGTCCATTTGGTGATAGTGATATTCCTGCTCCATGCGAGCCAAGCTTAGAGTGCTTTTCGAACAAAATAGAAGGAATATTATTTTTAGCAAGCATACAGCCAAGGGCAAGCCCCGATATTCCTGCTCCAACTATTCCAATATGGTTCTGATATTGATGCATTAAATAATTATGCATGATAGATAAAAAAAAGGAGGCATAAGCCTCCTTTTTTTATCCAATAATTTAAATTAACTCTTAACCGGAATTATTGTAAATGATCTCTCATTGGTACACGAACCACCGAGAGCAGCCATTGCTTCATATTCAGGCAAAGTATTGGCTTTTTCAGACCAAAAATTTGTCCAATTTTTACCATATGTGCCAATTGAAGATGTAAATACTGCTTGAACAAAGTCAAAGTCCCATCCAGGCTCTACTCCTGTTTGAGGCCATATCATTTTTCTTCCTGCAACATCGCCGTTGTCTTGAGCTGCCTGAGCGTATGCAAAGTAAGCATTATAGAAGTCTTCATTAGAAACCCCTTCTCCTAATTTGCAATCTGAATAAACCACATAGCCTGCTGTCCCATCAGGTGTCTCAGAAACAGTTCTTTGCCAAGTATCTATTACCTGGGGGAATGTAACAGGCAATTCATTATAGAGCTTACCTCCATTCTCTAGCCAATACTCATTTCCAACGTAGTGTTCTTCAGGATTTGGACTTTGACCAACCCAAATTACATCGAAAGTATTTAAGTTGTGGCCATAATATGGAACTAGGATAGCTGAAGTATAATTTTTAAATACCTCTCCTGGCTCTCCTTCTGAGGCCCACTTTTTCCACTTTGCACTCCATTTAATCAAATCATCTATATCCTTATTTTCTTT
>CALJHI010000099.1 GCA_938075575.1 uncultured SAR86 cluster bacterium
AGAGCCAAAAAACCTTCAGCTTGACGAGCAGATAGACCTACTGATAATGCAAGGGGGGAGCGGGGAAGTATTGACCGAAGATTCAAGAAAAAAGTTTGAGGATACTGCATATATTTATAGCACTAAAGCCCATGATCAAGGCGTAAAAACAGCCTTATACATGACCCATGCATATACAAAAGATGATAGGAGATATAAAAAAAACCTTCTCGATAGAATCAGGAAAACATATTATCCTGCAGCCAAAAAAAGTAATTCAGACATCATCCCGGTTGGAGAAGCTTACGAAATTGCTTATCAAAAAAGACCAGACATTAAGCTACATCATCCAGATGGAACTCACCCAGGAATGCTAGGTACGTACCTAGGTGCAGCTACAGTTTTTGCGGTTATAACAAAAAAATCACCTGAAGGGCTTAAATATAATTATTTAAATAGAGTCTCTAGTGAAGATAAAATTTTTCTTCAACAAGTTGCCTGGGAGGCATACTTGCAAAGCAAAGAAATTATAAAAGGGGATAATTAATCCCCTTCATCACTTATAAGCCGTAACTTCCGTCGAAATAATAAGGCTTTAAAAAAGTATTATTGTTTTTAGCCTTTTTTTCCAATGAATAGCTGACTATCTTTATAGATGGTCTCTTGGATTTAAGTTGTTTTTTTACAGCGTTTTTAAAACGCATAATTTCCATTTTGGTCATGTGACATCTCCTGCTTTTAAGCAATAGATGCGTTCCTTCGGTATCATTACCTACTTCCGTCTCTTTAGAGATGAACGATGATAATGCGTTCCTTCGTCATTAAGACTACTTCCGTCCTTAAAAAGGATGAACGATGTAAATATTTTACATAAAAGTCAAAATAGCTGTCAAATATAATTACGGCAAGAAAATAAATTTAGCCATGAAGATTATTGCTAGGAACCATGCCCCTGATGAAATATTTCTAATATTACCTGTGAACACCTTCATTACAACATAGGATATAAAACCTAATGCAATTCCATTAGCTATTGAGAAGGTCAATGGAATCATAATAATCATTATTAGCGCAGGAAGCAGTTCAGTGAAATCAGACCAGTCTAGTTTTTCCATACCGCTCAACATTAATATAGCAACATACAACAAGGCGCCAGAAGTAGCATATGCAGGCACTATTGCGGCAAGAGGGGAAAAAAATATTGCAATCAAAAAGAAAAATCCAACAAAAACAGCAGTCAAGCCAGTCCTTCCACCAGCCTCAACTCCGGCCGAGCTTTCTACATAACTAGTAACAGGAGCACATCCAAAAAATGAACCAGCTACACTAGAACTGCTATCAGCCTTGAGAGCTTTATCAAAATTTATAATAACACCATTCTTATCTACTAATTTAGCCCTATTTGCAACGCCCAATAATGTCCCAGCTGTATCAAATAAATTAACAAACAAGAAAGAAATAATCACACTTATCATTGCTAAATCAAGAGCTCCAAGGATATCTAGCTTAAGAAATATTGGAGCTATACTTGGGGGATAAGATACAAGCCCTTGGAATTGAACAAGATCAAATAACAACCCAAAAAAGGTTACCGTCAAAACACCTATAATTATTGACCCCGAAATATTTTTTGAAGCCAAAACAGAAATTAATAAAAATCCAAAAGCAGATAAAAAAGTTTCGACTTGAAGAAAATTTCCTAAACTTACAAAAGTAGCTTCATTTGCCACAATAATTCCACCGCTCTTAAGACCAATAAACCCTATAAACAAACCAACACCTGATCCCATTGCAATTCTAAGATTGAGCGGAATACTATCTAACATCCATCTTCGAAGCGGGGTAACACTCATTATTACAAACAAAATGCCTGCTAAAAAAACAGCACCCAAAGCTACCTCCCATGTATAGCCCATTTCTCCTACCACTGTGTATGTAAAAAATGCATTCAAGCCCATTCCTGGTGCAAGCGCCACTGGCCAGTTTGAGTATATGCCCATGACGAAGCATGCCAAAGCAGCTGCAAGGCAAGTCCCAACAAAACTAGCGCCATAGTCCATTCCACTAGCTGACATCATTTGAGGATTAACAAAAATAATATAAGCCATAGTTACAAACGTTGTAAAACCAGCTAAAAGCTCTTGTTTTATCGATGTCTTATTTAATCGAAGACCAAATACCTTTTCTATATATGAACTCATTAGGTTGAAAAAAATTAATTAAACTACAATTTAAACCAATCTTTTCTTTAAAACAAAGATTTTCTTCCTTTTTGGCACATGTATTGCATGATTTATAATATAGTCGTGGTAATATACGGCCTTAAATTTTTTATCAATATCAAAACGGGGAAACCAATGAAAACATCTCTTTATAAAAATAAATTCTTTAATCTTCCATTTTTTATTTTAACTTTAACAATTGTCTCAATATCTGAAGCATCAGAGATTGAGGATGTCATTGTTACAGCTGAAAAAAGAAGTGAAAGTGTTCAAGATATTTCACAATCCGTAACAGCAATTACAGAAGATGACCTAGATGCTAAAAATATAACATCATTTGTAGACATCAGTGCAATTGTTCCGGGTGTAACTGTAGCCAAAAATGAGGGTTATAAAACTGTTATTTCTATTCGCGGAGTTGGAAATGAAACTAATCAAAACGCAATTGCAGCTCCTTCAGTAGCATTCCATATGGATGGTATATTTATTGCCTCTCCCTTTTCACTGCAAACTGACTTTATTGATGTTGAACGTATTGAGGTTTTAAGAGGACCTCAAGGAACTTTATTTGGCCAAAACTCCACTGGTGGTGCTATTAATGTAATCAGTAAAAAACCTTCACAAGATGGCTATGCTAATAAAACTGATATAACTTTAGGCGATTATGGTTTAACAAAATTCAGATCTTCAAGCAATGTTGTTATAAATGAAGATCTTGCAACTAGATTTTCATTCACAGCTTCTAAAAGAGATGGATTTACTAAAAATGTATTTAATGGACAAGATCTTGATGATGCAAACAATCTAAGCATTAGAAGTGACTGGTTACTTGAGCTCGATGATTTATCTTCTCTAAGAGCTTTTGGTCAATACTTTGAGGTAGACAGAAACGGAGCAGCAATTAGAGGTATTGATGATTCAACTAATGATGTAAGAAAATTATCTCAAGATACTTTCTCTAATCATGAGTTAACTTCTTTAGTATTAGGCGCAATATATGAAAAGGACATGGCATTTGCTAATTTAAAAATTATGGCAAGTATTCAAGATGACGATATTTCTGTCACTAGGGATAACGATAGGCATAATTTTGGCGATTTAGTAACTGTAATTCCTGGATTAGGTGAGGGCGCAACTTATCAAAGAGCAGAATTTACTCCAGAAACTTCTAAAGTTGAAACAAAAACTTTTGAAATTAATTTAGTTTCTAATGAGCCGCTATATGGAGCTCTTGATTGGACAGTGGGTGCTTTTTATATGCAGCATGATATTGAAAATCATATTAGAGGATACAGAGATAATAATAATGATGGTCAAATCAGCTATGAGTGCTCAAGTCCCTTAGCAGTTGCAACATCTTGCTATGAACATGACTATGGCATACCTGGACGTTTTGCTGTTTTTGATGCGGAATGGGATTTTGTAACTGATGCATTTCCAAGCAGAGAGTCTTATTCTATATATGCACAAACAACATATAGCTTTTCAGAAGATACTAGGCTTGTTTCAGGATTAAGGTATTCCAAAGACACTTTTGAAACGGATGTAACAAACTTTTTTAATGTTGAATCATTTACTGAAAAAGGAACATCAGACAAAGTAACTGGAAAAATTGTCGGTGAATATGATGTTTCTGATGATGCTATGGTTTATGTTTCTTACTCTAGAGGCTTCAAGCCAGGTGGAAGTAATTTAACTTTTGGTTTTACTGAAGCAGAAGATGTTATAGCTGAAAGACCTGTTGCTCCAGCTATGGTATTTCCAACATATGAAAGTGAGACTATAAAAGCTTTTGAAGTTGGTTTAAAAACCGATCTATTAGATGGGAAGGCTAGAGCAAATATTGCACTATTTACATACGAATATAATAATTTGCAGTTCCAAGCTACTGATCCAGACCCTTACAGAGGTGGGGTTGCAAATATTCCAGAGTCTGAAATGTCAGGACTTGAAGTGGAGCTAACAGCTTTGTTATCTGACACTTTGCGAATGGATCTTAACCTAGCTTTCTTAGACTCAGAAGTCACTTCAGACTATGAGGTTTTGGATAATGTGGATGCATATCAATACTTTTTTGGCCAAGAAGATCTTAGGTATAGCTTAAAAGAAAATGTTAGGGGTAATAAGCTTGCTAAAAGTCCAGAGTTCACCGCTGATCTAAATCTAATATATGAAACAGAGCTTTCTTCAGGAGATGAATTTAAAGGGATGTTACAGTTTGTTAGAAGAGGTGAGTTTCAACAAAGAGTCTCTAATAACCCAGCTGTTGATGCTATAAAAGCATATGACATCTTTAATTTAACTGCTAGTGTCGACTTTACTGGTAAAAATTTAGGAATAGACTTTATGCTACTTAATATTGCAGATGAGGGCGGTGTTAACTCCAGCATGACTGATGTATTTGGAGTTGCAGCCACTGGTCTAGAATATATTCCTCCTCGTCAATTTATGGTCAGAGTTAGAAGAGAATTCTAAGGTTAATTTTTATATCAATTTTTCTTCAATTGAGACTATGTTATTATCAAAAAACATAGTCTCAATCCTTTTTTATACAAATGAAAAAAACTTTTATACAAGCTGATGAGCTACTCAAGGATTCTTTTAAACTTGCATGGCAAGTATTCGAAAGTGGTTATAGGCCTGACTATATAGTTGGTGTTTGGAGAGGTGGTGCTCCGATAGGCATTGCAGTTCAGGAGTTTTTAGATGTATTAGGCATAGACTCAGATCATATAGCAATAAGAACTTCCTCATACTCAGGCATTGATGAGCGAAGCAAGACAGTTCAAGTTCATGGACTTAGCTATGTTATAAAGAAGATTGAATCCGAAGACTCATTACTAATTGTTGATGATGTTTTTGATACAGGCCTATCTATAAATCAAATTATTGAAGATATAAATAAAGCCTGTAAGAAGAATACACCTGAAATTAAAATAGCTACTCCATATTTCAAACCAACAAAAAACAAAACAGAAAGAAGACCCGATTACTATATTCATGAAACTGAAAGTTGGCTTGTTTTCCCTCATGAACTTCATGGCTTAACTATTGAAGAAATTACAGAAAATAAGCCAGAACTAATAGATCTAATTCCAAAGATATCTGAATTATTAAATAAGTGATCGACTTTAAATCCCTACTATCAAACAATAATGTCATTGGTTGAGATAAGGGTAATAATAATAGTGTACCTAAGTGCATTTCTTCCATTATTAGTTTTATTCTATTTATATAAAGTAAGTAAATTAAAAAAAAGTTATTTAAATATTTATATTTTTTCTTTTATTTTTTGCGCTCTTGGCTGGGAGGTTTGGTTTACATATGGTTTATTTGGCGGCGACCCAGTTGATTTAAGAAGATCTGATATTCTAAATTTTTATATACCTAAAGATTTTAATTGGATCTTAAATTCCATGGCAGATGCTGGAACAATAAGCCTAGGAGGCTTGTTTCTTTCATCTAAAATTTCAGGAAAAGATTTCTTAAGTTGGTCATGGAGTTTCTTCTTTATTTTTTTTACATGGTGTCTTGTACAGAATTTATTTGTAGAGATATTTTTATATTTTGATCAGCTCTCAATAGGAAAAACTCTTTCATGGGCTCCATTTGCCCCTACAGGATCTTGGTTTAATCCAGTCCTTTTTGAATATAGTGATAGGACTATTCATCTTCAGACACAATTGCCATGGATCATTATGGCTCCTATATTAATGAAGGCAGCAATATTTTTTAGAAGTAGCGAATTATAGATATTAGATCCTCGTTCATTCTACGCTTGTATAAGCAACTTATAATTGAGATGATATTCTAAAAATATAGGGGAATTTACAATGTCTTTTACACTTAAATTAATAACATTAATACCTGCAATAGTATTCTTAATAATTGGTATAGGTTGGGTACTAACACCTGAATCTGTTGCACCAAACTTTGGGATGACGGTTTTTACTGGTTTGGGATTGAGTTCGCAGATAGGAGACCTTGGTAGTTATTTTATCTCAATAGCTTTAATGATTATTTATGCAGTAAAAACTAATAATGTTAATTGGTTGTACCCTCCAATACTACTTTTACTCCTAACTGCTTTATTTAGAACATTAGCAACTTTAATTCATGGAGCTCCATTTGCCATAGACATGATAGCAAGTGAAATAATCTTCAGTGGAATTCTATATTCTGCGATTTATAAATCCAACGACAGAGAATAAGACCATGGAATATAGAAAATTAGGTAATTCTGGTCTTAAAGTATCTGAGTTATCTTTTGGGTCTTGGGTTACTTTTAACAAGCAGGTAGATACCTCTCTTGCAGAAAGAATGTTTGGAACATGTTTTGATGCGGGGATAAATTTTTTTGATAATGCTGAGGGTTACGAAAGGGGTATGTCAGAGATAGTAATGGGAGATGCTTTAAAAAAACTCCAAAGACCTAGGGATTCATATTGCGTCTCTTCTAAAGTCTTTTTCGGCGCTCATGAAAACCCAACTCCGACACAAATGGGTTTAAGTAGAAAACATATCACTGAGGCCTGTCATCAGGCTTTAGATAGATTAAAAGTTGATTATCTTGACCTTTATTTTTGCCATAGAGCAGATCCAGATACACCAATTGGAGAAACAGTCTGGGCTATGCATAATCTTATCCTCCAAGGAAAAGTTTTGTACTGGGGCACCTCAGAATGGGCAGCTCATGAAATTGAAGAAGCTCACAGATTTGCAGAAGATAATAACTTAACTCCACCTTCCATGGAGCAGCCACAATATAACCTTCTTGATAGAGATAGGTTTGAAATTGAATACAATGATTTATTTCTAAAACGTGGTATGGGTTCTACTACATGGTCACCGCTGGCATCTGGAGCATTAACAGGAAAGTACCTTAATGGAATTCCTGATGGCTCGAGAGCTTCTTTAACAGGCTATGAGTGGCTTAAAAAGCATATGATAGAGTCTGATAGAGGCAAAGAAAGAATGGACAGGGTATCGAATTATATTCAAATCGCTAATGAATATAACTTAAACCCTTCTAAACTAGCTATCGCGTGGTGCTTGCTAAATAAAAATGTATCAACAGTAATCTTGGGTGCATCTAAGCAAGAGCAATTAGAAGAAAATCTATCTAGCATCGATCTAAAATCATCAATAGATGAAAACCTTGTCAAAAAACTTAGCAATATTTAAAGCACATATTTCACACTCAAAATGAATAATAATTGTGGACGCCTAATGATAGATATAGAGGGAACAAGCCTTTCTTCTTCTGACATTGAGCTAATAAGCAATGATCAGGTTGGTGGTTTAATATTGTTTGAAAGAAACTTTAATTCAAAAGAGCAAATTACTAATTTATGTTCTGACATTAAAGGCATTAAAAAGAATATTCTAATTTCAGTCGATCAAGAAGGGGGAAGAGTCCAAAGGTTTAAAAATGGATTTACCAGACTACCCTCTATGCAGGCCTTAACTAATTATGCACATAGCATTAATGACATAAAGATATTTAGAGAGGTTGGTTGGTTAATGGCTGCTGAGTTAATAGCTGCTGGAATTGATATTAGCTTCGCCCCTGTTCTTGATGTTGATAGGAATACTAGCAGCATAATAGGAAACAGAGCATTTTCAGATGTACCTTCAGATGTTTCTATGGCTGCTAAAGAGTTTATTATTGGAATGAATGAAGCAGGTATGGAAGCAACAGGAAAACATTTTCCTGGTCATGGAGGTATTTTTGAAGATAGTCATTTATTGCAACCCCAAGATAAAAGAAGCCTAAAAGAATTAATGACACATGACTTAATCCCATTCATGGAATTGAAAGATACTTTAGGAGGGGTAATGTGTGCTCATATTTTATTCTCTGAAATTGATCCCTCAACTGCAGGATTTTCTACATTTTGGATTGATGAAATTTTAAGAAAAAGAATTGGTTTTAAAGGCGTAGTTTTTAGTGACGACCTAACAATGAA
>CALJHI010000100.1 GCA_938075575.1 uncultured SAR86 cluster bacterium
AACATGCCCATTCCAAGCAATAATCCCATCATCACAAGGAAGCTAACTTCGCCACCCATTGAGTATATTGCAAGGTATGTAAGGAGGAAGCAAAAAGGAATTGATAATCCAACTAGCATGGAGACCCTTGGGCCTAAGCTAGCAATTATGAGAACCATGATCAAAACAACTGCTGTAATAATATTTCCGTTAAGCTCTTTTACCATTTCTCTAGAATAGACAGAATCATCATCAGTTATGACTACTCTTAAATTTGGAGGAAGCTTTTCTTTAAAAGAATTTAAAATGTTGTTAATTTTAGATGATGAATCTATTGCATTTGCTCCTTCTCTAAGGACAATCTCTAAGGTAACTGCATCCTCTCCATTAACTCTGGCATAAGAAGAAAAATCTTTAAAGGTTCTCCTTATGTCTGCAACATCGCCAAGGGTTACTATCGCATCTTTTGTTACTTTAATAGGTATAGAGTAAACATCTTGTGCAGTCTCTATAACACTAGGGACCTCAATATTAAAACTTCCTTTACCAGTATCTTGTGTTCCACCAGGAATAATAAGATTATTGTTTGCAACAGAATAATAAATATCTGAGAGAGTTACCCCATATGACTCAAGTTTGGACTTACTAAAAACTCCCTCCAATACTTCATCTGGAGCTCCTGCCATTTCAGCTTGAAGAATTTCTTCCAGTGATTCAATTTGATCTTTAAGATCTCTCGCATAAAAAACCTTTTGCCGAATTGAGCTTTCTCCAACTATGCTAATGTTCATTACAGGAAAGCTAGACTCATTGTATTCACTAACAATTGGATCTTCAGCTTCTTTTGGAAGCTCAAACTTAGTTTCCTCAACTGCTTGCTTAACATCAACAAGAGCTTTTTCCATATCATAACCAACTTCAAATTCTGTAAACACTCTTGAATAACTTAGAGAGCTTGTTGATGAAATATTTTTTATACCAGGCACAGTTTTTAATCTATTTTCAAGAGGTTTGGCTATTAACCTTGAGGTATCTGCTGGAGAAGCCCCATCAAGGTATACAGATATTGATAAAAAAGGTAGCTGAACATTTGGAGATGCTGATATGGGTATTTCTTGTCTTGCAAAGGTGCCAGCTATAACAACAAGAAAAGCTATAGTTAAGGTTGTCTTAGCTTTATTTAATGCAAAATCAACAATTGAAGTCATGAACTACTAACTAAAACTTTTTGATTGTTTTCTACAAAACCTTGACCTTGAATGATAAGTTGAATGTTATTTGGCACACCTGTTATCCAGATACCATCTTCTGAATCTTCTAATATATCTATAGGAAGAAATTTTACTCTATCTCCATTTTCTATTACCTTAATACCAAGAATGCCCTTATCATTTAACATTAAAACAGAAGGAGATATTTTATGAGCATAGATTTTTGAAGTTCTTATAATCATCTCTGAGGTAATTCCATCTCTGATCACCCCTTTTTCATTTTTAATTTCAGCTTCAACTTTAAATGTTCTAGTTAAATTTGAAGCACTCTTAGATACAAAACTAAGATTTCCTATGATAGATTCACCTGTAATTAGATTCAAAACAACCTCTTGACCTTCTTTAACTTTATTTATATCTGATTCAGGAACCTCCGCAACGAATGTTATTGGATTCAATTGAATTATTGTTGCACAAACCTGACCACGTTCTAGAAAATTACCAGGCTTAACAATCATTTCAAGGTAACCTGAAAATGGTGCCTTAACCTCAGTTCTATTTAATTCAACAATACCAAGGCTGCATAAAATAGAGTCTTTATTAACATAGTCACCTTGTCTTGAGCCTATTTTTACAACCTCACCTGATGTCTTGGCCTTTACCTCAACTCTTGTTTCTGAGACTGTTGTAGATTTTAGCTTTATAAGAGGTTGGTACGGAGATGCAGAAGTTTCTATAGTCTCAACAGTAAAGAGTTCTTTTTTTACAACTTTTTTTTCTACCTCATCTTCAAATTGGCCAGAAAGAAGTGTTAATAGGGCAATAATAAATATTGCTAAAGAAATTCTAATATTCTTATTCATAGCTTATATATTGTGCTTCTTTCTTAATTTTTCAAGAAGCTCCTTGTTGAATGGTTTTAACTCTTCATCTTTCTCTTCGGCAACTGGAATTGAAAATTTATATCCATTTGCTGCCTTATCCTTTAGCTTTAAATAAACTCTTGAGAAAGCATGAAACATTTCCTTTGAATCCTTGTCATCTAATACATTCCATCCTATTTTTTTTCCTGCAAAGTAAACGATTGGATGTGACCAGCCATAATCTTGCCTCGGTGAATAAGACTTTCTTGCTTCTATATAAGCTTCTTCTATAGAAGGAAAACCATCTAAACTAGAGATGTCATTACAAGACTTTATTAGATCAGTCAGAGTAGGTAAGTAAGGTTGATTGTCTATAACAATTTCTGCTGCTTCAGTAATAATGGATGGACTAAACTTTTTTAAACTAGATGCCCATAGTTTTTTACCTTCGGATAGTCTTTGGTCTGTACCAAAAACTTTATAAAATTGATAATGATATGCCAACTCAAGCTTCAAAAAGAGTGCATCAATAGCATCAATAAATTCTTTTCTATTCAAGGTTGATTTCTTCTGCCCAGGATTTATCATTTTTTCTTTCTTCAAACTCTTTTTTGAAATGTCCCGGCTCAGAATGGTTTTTACTTTTTTCATTATGATCTTTGTCTTTGACAAGATGCCTTCTTTTAACATGGTCAATGAATTTTGAGTTCCAGGTATTAAAGGCAGCGCCGTTATCTGTCCAGTATAGTATAAATTCAGCTAAATAACCCATAGCAGTATCCTTGGGTATTTCTGATAATTGAAGAATCTCAAACACATCATCACTTGGAATCCAATTTTTATCAATTGGGAAAGGCAAGCCTTTATTTGAATTATTTTCCTTAGCCCATTCTCTTCTAATATAGTCTATAATGGTAGTATTCCAATTATTTCTTTGCTGACCTCTTTCAATCCAATAGATCTTGAACTCTGGAATTTTCATCTC